>DATJKY010000460.1:0-3102 GCA_035490955.1 Terriglobia bacterium
TACGAGCTGGTTTGCGATGCCGGTGACGCCGGAAAGGTAGTGTTTCCCCTTGCCAAAAGGAAGTTCGTATGCGCCGCTGAAGTGGAAGACTTGCCGAATGTCGAAGTCGCAGTCGCCGTAATCAGCCTGAATCCCCGCACCTGGCACATTCACGGCTCGGTACGAGCCGATGGCCGTACCGTTGAGAAGGTCTCCCGCATCGCTTCGGCAGCGTGACCAGGTGTAGGTGGCCAGGAGGTTCAAGCCAGCCGAATAACGCTTTTCGAGCGTTGTCTGGAGGCCGTTGTAATAACTGTCGGCGTCGGTGGTTTGGTAAGTCTGGCCGGTTGAGAAGTCCGGGAAGGGAACGTAGCTGATATTACCCGGATTTTGGCCCGGACAGCTCGGCGCTTGCAGGCACGTGTTAGGGGGCAGGATTTGAGAGGGATGGTTCGTGCCCTTAAAAATCTCCAGGTGATGCGTGCTGTTGCCCACGTAGCCCATAGTCAGGGTGAGAGTGGGAGTAAAAGCGTACTGGAACGAGAGATTCCAGGCCTCAGAGTAAGGCGTCTGGAAGTTAGTCTGGAGCCCTGTCAGTCCGATGCCAAACCCGGGGACCAGGGCCGGATCGAGCGGTGTGCAAGCAAAGCCGAGTTCGAAAGTATAAGCGGTAGTACAACCCGCGGGCGCGTTGGCAAGCCCGGGCACAGTGATCGGCGTATTCGAGTTGGGACCGAACAACCCGAAGTTAAACTGGTAAGGGAAGCTGTTCCCTTGATTGTTCCCGTTCTGGACCTCGAAGCCGCCATAAAAGACGCCAAAGCCACCCCGGACCACCAACTTGGGCGAGATTTGATACGCAATACCAAATCGAGGAGCAAAGTTCGTTTTTTGAGCATTCGCCAGTGCGGGATTGTTGTTGACAAAATTGAGGTTGATACCATCCGTGGCCAGCGCGGCGCTAAAGCCGTTAGGAGCTACGGTGGGGGAAAACGTAGCGAAGATATTCTGGTTTTTTTGTGAGTTAGGGACCAAATATTGCGCACAGCCAGCCGCGGCTGAGGGGCGGAAGCAGGGTGTGGCGGGTACGAAATTAGCCTGCCGCCCGTGGGCTTCCTCCGGCAGGCCGAAGTACTCCCAGCGGAGGCCGAGATTCAGCGTAAGTTTCGGCGTCACTTTCCAATCGTCCTGAAAATATGTGCCCCAGTAGTTATGCAGGTCATCGACAAGCGCGATGTTCGACGTATAGACGGTGTCGGCACCGCCGACATTCGGGACCGCACTAGTCACGCTCGGGCAGCCCGTAGGTGTCGGTGTCGGCTCACCACCCCCAGGGCATGGCAAGAGGAGAAGCTGAGAGATACCCTGCCCCGAATACGTCCCACCGAAGTCAAACTCGCCGTGCGACCATGACGGCTGGAGCGTTGAGAACTTGATGTGCTGGAACTGGAGACCTCCCTTGAACGAGTGCTTCCCGTAAGCCTTGCTGAAGTTATCGGTCACCTGGAACGTGGTGTTGACTTCATCGGAAGGCAGGAAGGCATTCGTCCCGAGCGTGTTCAGGCCGGCGATGCCAATCGCCGGCAAGCCGCCGTTTTCCGGGACTTGCGGCACGTCTTGAATCCCAAATTGACCGGGAATATTGGTGAGATTGTTGCCCTCCGGGCCGTTTCGTGTGGTATGGATGTAAGTGATTCCTACCCGCGCCTCATTTACCGTGCTGGGCGACAGGCTGCGGGTCCAGCCCACAACGCCTTGCTCGGAGAGCGCAGTTTGAACCCCTTGCTGGAAAGCGCCGCCGTCGGCAATCCCTCCGAACGGTCCTGGGATGAACTGTGGGTCGTCCACATAGCTGAAGCGGCCAAATATCTGGTTTTTGTCGTTCGCGCTAAAGTCCACCCGGGTGTCGAAACCGTTGCGGTGCTCGGTGAGATTCGGATTGGACGTCTGGTTGTTGACGATTCCCGCTCTTTGCGCCGGTGGGTAAAGCTTAAGCAGCTTGATCGCGTTCGGGTCGAGCCGGCCGGCTGGAAGCTGGTTGAGCGAGCACGCCGTGGGGCTAGGGCAGGAGCCTGTAAAGTCCGTCGTGCTCCCTACGGGGGTCGTCCCGGCAGGCCCGAAGAAGGGATCACTGATATAGCTTATCTTCGTTCCGGCGGGTACGCCTTGTGATGCGCACGTTGGAGTCGGCAGTCCGGTGACCGGGTCAGCCGTTCCGCAAACGACGGGGCGGGTTGTAGCGGGATCAAGAACCGTTCCAAAGGGGAAGGTTCGATTCAACACATCCGTGCTAGCGACGTTGCCTGTTTGCTCGGTAATGAGTTCGGCCAGGTTGGTAAACCCGCTGGACCCCTCGAGAGCGGTGGGGACTGAGTTGGTAAAGACACTCCCTTGGACCCTGCGCAAACCTTCGTAATCACCGAAGAAGAACAGCTTATTCCGCCCGTCGAAATGATGGGGAATCACCACTGGCCCGCCAACAGTAAAGCCAAACTGATTCAGCCGGAACTCGCCCTTCTGGATTCCTCCCGCGTTCTCGAAGAAGTCGGCGGCATCCAATTTATCGTTGCGGAAGAATTCCCACACGTCTCCATGCAGCTGATTGGTTCCGGACTTGATCGTAGCGTTGAGGATGGCCCCTCCCGCCCGCCCCTGCTCGGCGCTGTAATTGCTGGTCTGGACCTTGAATTCCTGAACGGCGTCTACGGGCGGCAGCACAACAAAATTCGTGCCATTCAAGAAGTCGATTGTGTTCGAGTTGTTGTCAATGCCGTCGAGGAGGTAGTTATTTTGAGCGGGCCGCTCACCATTCGCCGAGAAGGCGCCCGATGCGGCGTTGCCGCGCGTATCCGCCTGTGGCGTGTTAACGCCCGCCACGATCTGGGCTAAGAAGGTGAAATTCCGCCCGTTCAGAGGCAGACTATTGACTTCACGCGCTCCCACCACTTGGCCGACCGAACCCTCCTGCGTCTGGATCATTGGAGGCGCGCCCGTCACTTCGACGGTTTGCGTGACCTGGCCGGGGAGCATCGTAAGGTCGATCACCACCTGCTGCTGCACGTCAACTGTGACGTGCGGGTGCTCGGTCTTTTGGAACCCTTTATACTCCGCGGCCACGCTGTA
>DATJKY010000461.1:0-7211 GCA_035490955.1 Terriglobia bacterium
CGCGCCGTTTCAGTCTGGGGAGCGCATTGATTGATTTCCCGGCTTTGTCCTGGGCGATTCGGAGGTCATAGAGACTTTGTAGATTGAGCCAAAACTGTGCGCTCGTACCAAAGAAATGAGCCAGACGCAGAGCAGTGTCGCCGGTAATGGCCCGTGTCCCATTCAAGATTTGGGTGATACGATTGGTCGGCACATCGATCCTTCGCGCCAGTTCTGCCGCGCTCATATCGAGTGCTTCCAGTTCTTCGGCTAGGTGTTCACCCGGATGGATAGCGGTGAGTCCCATAGCGATCCTCCTAATGATAATCAACAATCTCCACCTTGATGGCCCTGGCGATTGGTCCGGCCATTCAAAGCAAATCCGCCATTGATCGTTAATACGGATGCTGTACTGGCCTTTGCGGTCGCCAACCAGGGCCTCAAAGCGATTGCCAGGCAACGCAGCAAGGTCTTTCAGTGACGTTGCCGATTCCAGCCGGTCAAGCTTCAGGCGTGCGGAGCGTTCAAAGCCAGAGAACGCCTTGACCCGTTTGCCGCCAGCGAAGTCTCTGGTTCGCTTATCCCGATAGCTCGCAATCACCAGCCTAAGGATACGGATAATTACGCGTTACGTCAAGCGTAACGGGCTAGCAAGCCCCGTTTCCCTCTTCCCTCTTGTGCTGTCGACCGTAGACTGAGGACTTGTCGACTGCTCCTGGGCCTGCAGATCTGGGGAACATGGTACACTGAGTTGCATGGAGAGGCCGCTGGCAGCCATAGATGAACAGAATCTTGATCACTAACGATGATGGCATCCGAGCTGGGGGACTCAGAGCACTGGAGAAAGGTCTCGCTCACCTCGGTGAGATCACGGTGGTGGCGCCTGACCGCGAAATGAGTGCTACCAGCCAGTCCATTACCATCCACTCACCGCTTCGCGTTCAGGTGATTGACGACCACCACTACGCTATCTCGGGTACGTCGGCGGACGCTATAATCCTGGCGCTGCATCAACTTCTGCAGCATAAGCCGGAACTGGTGGTTTCGGGGATCAATCCCGGCGCCAACCTGGGCGAGAACGTCATCTATTCCGGGACGGTCGCCGGCGCTATGGAGGCGACGCTGCACGGCGTACCGGCCATCGCCGTCTCGCTCGCGTCACGCAAAGAAACAGACTTCACCGCCGCGGCGCAATTTGCCGCTCAATTGGCGGCGAAGGTTCTCGCCGAGGGACTTCCCAGCGGTGTGATGCTGAACGTCAACGTGCCGCGCGGCGTGGTACGCGGGGTTCGCATCACGCGGCAGAGTCAGAAAATCACGCAGAACATCATCCACGAGAAGAAGGATCCCCGCGGGCGCCCCTACTATTGGCAGGACGAAAACATCGTTCGGGAAAAGGTCGAGCCGGACTCCGACTACGCTGCCATCATCAACCGCGAAATCTCCATCACACCCCTTCAGGCCGACCGCACCGATTACAGCAGCTTGAATCACCTTTCGAGTTGGCTGACTTCGTTCCAGGTTCCGACGTAGGGGCACCCCTTGTGGGTGCCCTTGGGGCCAAAAAAGACCAGCGAGAGGCATACACAAGGAGGGCACCCACAAGGGGTGCCCCTACGTTAGCGGGTCTGCAGCAACACTTCCTTTTGACCTTGGCATCGAAACGTGATATCCGTTTTGGGCGCGCCCGGACATCATGGCTCCGAGAGGCTGAGGTGAGAGTGACGACGATAAGCGAAGCATTGCAGTGCGTTAGTGTGGTGACGCTGCTCGGCGCGACCGTCGCTGCCGGTCAGACTGCGCAGGAGACCCCAGCCCAGTTCGAAGCGCGGACGAGGTGGTGGCGCGAAGCCAAGTTCGGCATGTTCATCCACTGGGGCATTTACGCTGTTCCGGCGGATTCGACCGACCTCGAGGGCAAGGCAAAGATCGGCGAATGGTATCTCTCCAACAAGCACATGCAGGTGAAGGACTACGAGAAGTTCGCCGCCGAGTTCAATCCCGTCAAATTCGACGCCGCCCAGTGGGTGAAGACCGCGAAAGACGCCGGGATGAAGTACATCGTGATCACCAGCAAGCACCACGACGGCTTCTGCATGTTCGATACGAAGCTTACGCACTATTGCATCACCAAGGCTACCCCCTGGAAACATGATTCGATGAAGGACCTGGCGGAGCAGTGCCGCGAGCAAGGCATCAAGCTCTGCTTTTACCACTCCATTATGGACTGGCACCATCCTGACTATCTTCCGCGCCGGCCGTGGGACACACGGCCCGTGGACGGCGCTGACCTGAACCGCTATATCGAGTACATGGAAGCCGAACTGCGCGAATTGTTAACTAATTACGGCACCATCGGCATCTTGTGGTGGGATGGCGGGTGGGAGCACAACGCGGAGGAGTTGCACTCGCGTGAGGTCAACACCCTGGTGCGCTCCTTACAACCCAGTATCATCATCAACGACCGCAACAAACTTCCGGAAGACTACGCGACCCCAGAGCAGAATATTCCGTCCAACGCGCTCCCGGGCGGACGCCTCTGGGAAACTTGTATGACTATGAACGACACCTGGGGATACGCGAAGAACGACACGAACTGGAAGTCCGCCGAGGATTTAACTCGTAAGCTGATCGATATCGCCAGTAAAGGTGGCAATTTTCTGCTCAATGTGGGGCCGACGGCCGAAGGCGTCTTCCCCGAGGCTATTAACCAGCGTCTGGCCCAGATTGGCGCATGGATGAAGGTCAACGGCGAGTGTATTTACGGCACCACCAGAAGCCCTTTCCGCAAGCTTCCCTTTCAGGGTCGCGCGACGACCAAAGGCGACACACTCTACCTGGAGGTCTTCAACTGGCCCGCCGAGGGCCTGACGTTGCGCGACCTGGAGACCCACGTTTCAAGCGCGCGGGTGCTTAATGGGGGTGAAAACCTGGCGGTGACGGAGACGACCGCTGGAGGAATCCGAGTCCTCGCGATCAGCAAACCGCAGAAGATCGATTCAACCGCAACAGTGATCGAACTGAAGCTGTCCGGCGCGCCCAGGGTCTCTGCTTCCAACCTGGCATTGGACGCGCAGGCAAATGGCACCTACGTGTTGGGGGCGGGCGACGCCGAGATCCATGGTCATACCGCTTCCTACGATTGGCAGGGGGTCGAGAAGGAAGATTACATCAGCTCGTGGAGCGACCCCAAAGAGTATTTGACGTGGATGCTCACCGTGCCCCACGCTAGTCGATACCGCGTCGCAGTCTCCTACGCCTCGCCGGGGCATGAAGGAACTCAGTTCAAGTTTGGGCCGGAGGGCGGCGCCGGAGTTTCGGGCACCACGAAGGGAACCAAGGCGGCCACGGATTTTCGTGTCGACACACTGGGCGAGATCGAATTGGCCGCGGGAAGACAAATCCTGGCGGCTCGCATCAGTTCGCTCGAACCCGGCGCTGCGATGAACCTCCATGAGGTGCGCCTGGTTCCGGTCAACTAAAACGAGCGTCTTGAATGCTGGGCACTGTCCCAGGGTACGGCTTCAAGAGGCTGGGAAAAAGTGTTGTGGCGCGCTCCGAAAGGGCGGGCTCTGCTCCAGCCCCGCCCTTCCGAGGCCCTGAATGGCGTTTTTCCGCAGCCTCTTGGTTCCTGCCAGGGCGAAGGGGCCGGGTGTCAAGGCACGGGAGCTATTTTGGGGAACGCCCCGCGTCGGAGCCCCAAAGGAGGGTAAAAAGGCTGCCGACGCGGGGCGGGGACAGATTTATGATACAGTCATAGTTATTATCACAGCTTCGCTAGGCTGTCAAGCCTTTTTTTAAAATTTTTTTTTACTCCTCTTGAAACCCTTCGACCCGGAAGGTGCACCTTCTCGATCGATTATCTTTTCGGCTGAACGCGAGGGCGCATGAGACGTCGGTCCTTCTTACAGGCTGCGGGCCTCGGCGGAGCTGCCAAGTTGGTGCCCGCGGTCGCAAGGCCGCGCTCTGTCACCGCCGTGCCGGCCTCCGGCTTCAAGATCAGGCGCGTCCGCTTTTACCGCAACCCGAAGTCTCCGCCGCACTACAACCAAAGTTTTCACATTGTCACGGTGGAGACTGACCAAGGCATTATGGGAGTGGGCGAAGGTGGCTCCGCCGAGACCGTCCAGCAGTGCGCAGGGATGATCATCGGCGAGGATGCGGGACGCATCGACCACCTGTGGCAGATGATGTACCGCGGTTACTTCTACCCCGCCGGCCGCGAGAAGCTGGACGCGCTCGGCGCCATCGACCTGGCCCTGTGGGACATCAAGGGGAAGGCGCTCGGCGTCCCGGTTTATGAGCTGCTAGGCGGCTTGGCGCGCGATCACGTAGAGTGCTACTCCACGGCCTTCCCTAGTAAGGGCAGCCTGAAGGAGACGGCGCGCGCCTGTATCGAAGCTGGGTTCCGTGCCTTTCGTTACTCGACCGCTGACCCACCCCAAGGTCAACCCTTCAACTCGCGCCAAGCGGTGCAGAAAACCTACGAGGACTGCGTGCAAATTCGCGAAGCAGTCGGCAAGGACAGAGACTGGGCGCTGGACTACCACACCCGCTTTGATTTTCCTGACGCCGTGCGCCTTAGCACCCTCATCGAGCCGCTCGAGCCCTACTTCGCGGAGGACCTGATCCGCTCCGAGAACCCGAGCGTCTATCAAGAACTGCGCAAGCAGGTCAAGGTGCCCATCGCGGTAGGGGAACAGTTTGGCAGCAAATGGGACCTCCGCGAACTGGTGGAGCAGCAGCTCATTGACTACGCGAGGGTGACCCTGCCCAACGTAGGCGGCATCACGGAATACATGAAGATCCAGGCAATCTGCGAGACCCACTACGTGGGCTTGATTCCGCACTTTACCGGCCCCGTCGCTGAAGCCGCACTGGTGCACGCATGCGCCGTCTTCTCGGGGCCGGTTTTGATGGAAATGCTGGGCGACGACGCCTCTACCTATCCGCATCTGCCCGAGTGCTACGATTTTCGCCAGGGCAAGATGTGGCCCAATCGGCGCCCCGGACTGGGCGTGACGCTGGACATAAAACCGCTGCAACTGGTGGCTGAGATCACCGAAAGCTCGCGACCTATTCCCATGTTCCAGCGCCCCGACGGATCGATCACGAATTGGTGAGGCACACGACGTTTGTCAGTGGCCTGCCGGCTCGATGGCTGTTAATCCATCGAGATAGGGTCGCAGCACCTCGGGAATGCTGACGGAGCCGTCGGCCTGCTGGTAGTTTTCAATGATCGCCAGCCACGTGCGTCCGACGGCCAGGCCGCTGCCATTCAGGGTATGTAAGTATTCGGTCTTGCCCTTGCCGCTGTGCCGGAAGCGCAAGTTGGCGCGACGCGCCTGAAAGGCCTCGAAGTTGGAGCAGGAGGAAATCTCTTTGTACTCGCGGCTCGAGGGCAGCCACACTTCGATGTCATAGGTCTTGGCAGAACTGAACCCCATGTCGCCGGTACATAACACCACCACCCGGTAGGGCAAGCCGAGCCTCTGCAGAATGACCTCGGCCTCCTGGGTGAGCAACTCGAGCTCATCATATGACTTTTCCGGCGCCACGAACTTCACCAACTCCACTTTCTGGAATTGATGATGGCGAATGATGCCGCGCACATCCTTGCCGTAGGAGCCGGCCTCGCTGCGGAAGCAGGCAGTCCAGGCGCAGTACTTGACGGGAAGACCCTCGGCCTCCAGCACCTCATCGCGGTAGAGGTTGGTCACCGGGACTTCGGCCGTAGGAATCAACCAGTAATCGGTGCCTTCCAACCTGAACAGGTCACCGGCGAACTTGGGCAAGTTGCCAGTGCCGTAAAGGCTGTCAGAATTGACGACGAAGGGCGGGAGGATTTCCGTGTAGCCGTGTTCCCGGGTGTGCACGTCGAGCATGAAGTTGGCGAGGGCGCGCTCGAGCTTGGCCCCAGCGCCCTTGTAAACCACGAAGCGCGCGCCGGTAATTTTTGCCGCCCTCTCGAAGTCCAGGATGCCGAGCGCCGGGCCGAGATCCCAGTGCGCCTTGGGCTCGAAGCTGAACTCGCGCGGCGTACCCCAACGCCGGACCTCCTGGTTGTGTTGCGGACCATCGCCGACCGGAACACTCGCGTGGGGAATGTTGGGGATGTTGCGCAAGAGCTCGCGCAGTTGCTCGTCGCAAGCTTTGGCTCGCTCGTCGCGCCGGCTAATCTCCGCGCCTAGCTCTCTGCTCTCCGCAATTTGTGCGGAAGCGTCCAGGCCTTGCCTCTTGCGTGAGGCAGTTTCCTCTGAGAGCTGGTTGCGGCGTGCCTTCAGTGCCTCAGCCTCCGTCAGAAGCCTGCGCCGCTCCCGGTCGAGGTTTTCGAAGTCTTCCAGAGAGTCGCGCAAGCCGCGCTCGCGCATCTTCTGTTTTACCAATTGCAGGTTGTCGCGAACAAAACTGAGATCAAGCATTCAGTGGCTGGCTCCTTACAGCACATGCGTCAATCTAAACTACGCCTCCAGGACTGTCAAACTTGGAAACTGCTTTTGACAACCTGACCACCTTGCACTACCGTTGAGACTCAGAGGCACACTTCATGCGAAACGCGTTGGCATCCACTATTGTACTGGCGATGGCCACAGTGGCATCATGCAGCAGAGGAATCAACTCCAAGAGCGCAGTAGAAAGGGCCATAGAGGCGCACCTGGAACGGAACTCCAACCTGGCGCTGAACGCCTTCACGACGGAGATTTCAGATGTCAAGTTCGAGGGGGACAATGCCGAGGCCGTCGTGAAGTTCCAGAGCAAGGAGGCGCCGCACATGTCCGTCCAGGTGCAGTACATGCTGCGCAAGGAGGGCGATCATTGGGTTGTGCAGTCGTCTTCCGGTATGGGCGGTACTCCTCATGGCGGTGGAATGCCTCAGTCTCAGGGCCAAGGCGCGAACCCTCACGAAGACCTCGGTGTACCCACCACGCGTCCGCCCTCATCGGAGCCCCAGCCCAAACCGAGCCACTGACTGAATTGAAGCCGGAAAAGAGGACACGGTGTATGGTGGGTGCCGTAGGAAAATGAAGGGAACTCCCTGACTTTTTTTTCGAGGCTAGCTGGGGCTAGGGCTTGCCAAGCCCGTTAGGCAGCTGTAGCCTAGAGTTAACGGAACCAGCGGCCTCCCGCGAGCGCATGAAACAAAGGAGGTTAGGCAGTTGTTGCCGAGATTCTTGGCGGGCTTTTGTGCCTCTGGTCTGACCCCGCTTTCCGGGCCCGGGAATGCATACTGC
>DATJKY010000462.1:0-10983 GCA_035490955.1 Terriglobia bacterium
AAATAGTGCGGATAGTACCTTAACAGTGTGGCAAAGTTTGTGTAACATATCCGCAACGTGGTATGCCGACAATGAAGGCGTCGTTGGGCAACGGGAACCGGGCGGTGCGCTGGCTGGAGGAGCGAACGTGGCGAGCCGCGAAGGCGCAGAGTTCGAGCGTTTCGTAAGCGAAAGCAATCTCTGTCTTGAGGCTGGCGGCTTGACGCCCCGTTTGCCTGTCCCCGGGCATTTGAACCCGCCTCCGCGTTGGCAGCATGGCAGTGCCTCTTCCGGGCAGGCGCGGCATTACCTCAACCCTTATCTCATACACAAGAGAGGACATCATGAAGATTAGCGGCCGGACGGGCTGTATCTTACTGCTTGCATGTGGAATTTGCGCGCTATCGGCGCCTGCCTTGCCCCAGCAATCCCTTGGCTCCATCACCGGAACCGTCACCGACAGCACGGGCGCTGTCGTCCCCAACGCGACGGTGAAAGCCCACAACTCCGCGACGGGGTTGGACCGCAGCACCGCCAGCAACCGCGCTGGCTCCTACGAGTTTTTCGGCCTGCCGATCGGGACCTACGCCGTCTCCTTCACCAAGGAGAACTTCAAGACGGAGACGCATTCAGAAATCACTGTTGAGGCCAACCGAACCACCACCGTGGATGCAGTGCTAGAGCCAGGCGCGGTGACCACCACGGTGGAGGTGACGGCGACGCCGCGCATGAACAGCGTAGATACGACCAACGGCTACGTTCTGCCTTCCTCGGTCATACAGGCGATTCCCCTCGGCACAGGAAGCTTCACCCAGTTGGCGATTCTCAGCCCGGGGGTCAGCGCGGACTTCCTCAACGACTCCGGAACCAACGGCGGGCTAGGCAACCAGAGCATTTTCGCCAATGGCCAGCGCGACACTTCAAACAGCTTCTCCTTGAACGACATCAACGCCAACAACGTCTTTAACGGCAAGTCGTCGAGTTCAGTCTCCGCAAACCGCTTTGTTCTGAGCACAGGCGAGAATTTTCTCGCCGGCGGACAGATCCAGACCAGCACCTCGGTGTACAACGCCATCGGCCAGGGATTGCCCACTCCGCCTCCCGAAACCCTGGACGAACTTCGCGTTAACACGGCTATGTACGACGCGTCGCAGGGAGCGAATAGCGGCGCGCACATCGAAGTCATCACCAGGTCTGGAACCAATAGCTCTCACGGCCAGGCTTACGAGTATTTCCAGAACGACGTTCTGAACGCCTCGCCCTTCTTCTACAACGCCGCCTCGCTGCCCAAGCCTTCCTTGCAACGAAACACGTTTGGTGGAACTCTAGGCGGGCCGATCAAGCGCGACAAAATGTTTTTCTTTGCCTCTTACCAGGGCATCCGGGTGCGGGACGGGCTCAACTCGCAGTCCTTTACCAGCGTGCCGATCAACCTGACCAATGACCGCAGCGCGGCAGCCCTCGCCCAGGAGTTCTCAACCACAGACAACCCCATCACTCCATCACAAATTGACCCTGCGTCGCTGGCCCTCGCCAACTACAAGCTTCCTAATGGCCAATACTTGATACCGACTCCGACCATCACCGACCTAAACACAGCCACCGCGCTTGGCTACGACGTCGTGACTCAAGGTCCGAAGTCGACGTTTAACGCCAACCAGGTGAACGGGAACATCGATTACAACTTCTCCAGCAAGGACCGCCTTGCCGGTAAATACTATTTCCAGAGCGATCCGACCACGAGCGCGTTCGCGATTTCGAATGCGTCGGGTTTTCCGCAACAGCTCTCGGCCGGTAGCCAAGTGATCTCTCTCGCGAACACCACGGTCTTGAGTCCCACTGTCACTTGGGAGCAGAAAGCCGGCTTCATCCGGCAAAGCGCCTTCGCCACCACCAGCCAGGCTCTGACTCCGCAGGCCGTTGGCATCAATCTCTTCGGCAACACACGCTTTCCGGGGATTAACTTCGACAATTTCGACCAGACCTTTCCCAGCAGCCAGTATTCTACGTTTGGCCTCGGGCCCACTTCACCCTTTTCCAACGCGGGGGTTTTCCAAAATCAGTGGGAGCTAGGCTCCACTGTCAACTGGGTCCGCGGAAAGCATACCTTCTTCTTCGGCGCCAATTACGACCGCAATCAGCTTAACATCGTGAACCTAAACAACGAGTTTGCGGGGTTGGAATTTTTGACCTTTCCGGACTTCCTGACGGGAAGCCTCCGGATCGGCCAGGAGTTCTCGCGTTTGTTTCAGGGAGCGAGCAACCGGTATTACAGGAGCAACCAGCTCGGAGCCTTCGCCCAGGATAACATCAAGCTGTCGCCCGCTCTGACCCTGACCCTCGGTCTGCGCTTCGACTATGACGGGCCACTCAGCGAAAAGTACGGCCGACTAAGCAATTTCTATCCCAGCCTCTATCAGTACAATCTGAGCTCGGACACCATTGTGAACAGCGGTCTCGTCATTGCCGGCAACAACCCGAACTACCATACGCCCGGGGTCAGCACGTCAACCCTGGTGAACAACCAGTACGGGTTCGCACCGAGGATAGGACTTGCCTACAGCCCATCTTTCGTAAAGAACGTTGTGGTGCGGGCAGGTTTCGGCATGTACTATGATCGAGGTGAGTTTTTTACGGAGTTCTCGCCGAGCGCCGGGTCGGGATTCAACGGTCCGTTCGGCGTCACCCTGGAGCCGCCCTTCGTTTTGCCGGTCTTGAGCGGCCCGAGTGATACGCTCTCCAACCCTTTCGGCACAACTCCCCCGCCGCTTCCTTCCGGCAACCCGGCGGCGTTCTCCGCACTCCTTCCCAACATCAACGCGCTGATTAATTGCAGCTTCTCCCAAAACAGCGGTAGCACGCCGCTTCCCAATTGTCCGGCGGGTAACCAGTTTGGTCCGTTCCTGTTCGGCGGCTACGACCCCGCCAACAAACTCCCCTACTCCGAGAACTGGTTATTCGACATCCAGTGGCAGCCGGTCAACAACCTGGTCCTGACGCTGGCCTACGTGGGCAATCATGGTGTTCACGGGGTCCAGCCCATTCCGTTTAATCAGCCGAAGATCGCGACAACGCAAAACCCGGTGAACGGCCAAGTCTACTCTTTCGGCTACAACGCTATCGATAGCATGGGCAGTTGCATCCCTGCCGAAAGTGTGCCAGGGCAGAACGGCACCTGCGTGAACACGCCAACCGGCGGAAACACCGACTTGCGTGTACCCTATATTGGCTACAGCCCTAACTCGGTTTACTACGAGGCGGAGGGGATCTCGAATTACAACGCGCTGGAGTTCAGCGTCAACAAGCGGCTGAGCCACGGCCTGCAGATCAACGGTTCCTACACCTGGTCCCATTCGCTCGACGAGGGCAGCGGGCTCGGACTCTTTTTTAATGGCAACGATCCGCTGAACCTGCGGTCCGCCTATGGGTCCTCGGATTTCGACCGTACGCACGTCTTTAATATCAGCTACCTGTACCAATTTCCGACTAGCGGAAGCGCCAGTTCGGTGGTCAAGCAGCTCGTCAACGGCTGGAGCATTAGCGGTATTACCACACTGGAAAGCGGCCAGCCCTACAGCGTCTACGACTACTCTGGGGCCGTCGCCAGCCTCTACTACAGCGCGAACGATTTCATCACGAATCCGCTGGTTCCGTTGGTCTCCGGCCAGACTTCGCAGAGCGCCCAGTTGCAGGGAACCACGGGCGTAAATGCCGGCAAACCGGTGCTCAATGTCAACTCCTTTGGGATTCCCCTGGTTCAGCCCGGGCAGAGCGGCGTCCCCCCCTGCCAGACCACGGTCAACGGAGAGATGGTCTGCGACAACGTCGAGACCACTTATGGCGACGCCGGCCGCAACCTCTTCCGTGGCCCGTTCCAAACCCGTTGGGACTTCGCCATCCAGAAGGCTACTAAGCTTAGCGAGCGCTTCAACCTGAATTTCCGGACGGATTTTCTTAACCTCTTCAACCACCCGAGCTTCGACACGCCTAACAACAACGTTACCTTCAACCCTTGTTACAACCCGCAACCCTGTTACACGTTTCCGCCTCACGGCAGCCTGGGGCTCATCCAGCACCCGCTGGGCAGCCCGCGGTTCATCCAGATGTCGCTGCATCTAACCTTTTGACCTAGCAGTCTGATGAAAACGTCTTCAGGGGCTCGGCAGAGCGGGGCTTCAAGAGTGTGTGTGAAAACTGCTGGTCCTGTACCAGGGCACGCCTTCAGCCGTGCCGAACGCAGCGGTTTATGACCCAAGGCCTTTAGGCCCTGATTTTCTGGCCGACAGCGGCTAAAGCCAACTGGAGGGAAGGCCGCTAGCGGCACGACTGAAGTCGTGCCCTGATACGGTAGACTGGATTGATGACGGTCAGTCACGCAGACGCTCTAGGCCAGCTTCTGCTGATTGAGTTGGAGCAAGGCGCTTGGTCTTCCTCCTTGGAGCAGTGGCTGCGGACCCAGCGTCCGGGGGGGATTGTTTTCTCTCAGGTGCGCCCGCGCAGTGCGGATGACGGCGCGAGACTTCTGGCGCGCATCACTGCAGTGCTGGGGTTCCTCCCTTTTCTCGCGCTCGAAGAGGATGGCGGAGAGGCAAGTCTGCTGCGTAGTCTGCTTCCCCCACTGCCCTCGCCTCGCACCACAGCTCGGGCTGGGGTGCCAGCGGTCGGCCGGCTAGGCGACCTGGTTGGCGCTGGCATGAAGCTCGTGGGGTTCAATACCAACTTCGGGCCGGTCCTCGATCTGCTCACGCCGATTTCCGAAGCCATCCTGGGTCAACGCGCCTTCAGCGGCGATGGCCACGAAGTAGCACGATGCGCTGAAGCGTACGTGCGCGCGCTCACAAGTCACGGAGTGCTGTCTTGCGGAAAACACTTTCCGGGCCTCAGCGCAGCGCAACCGATAGCGAACCAGGATTGGCTGGTTGTGGGTAAGACGATGGCAGACCTCTGGCGCCAAGACCTGGTTCCCTATCGGGAGCTGATTGATAAGCTGCCGCTCGTGATGTTGAGCCAATGCTCGTATAAGGCCTACGACTTTGACGTGCCACGTCCGGCAGCGCTGTCCTCGGGTGTCGTGGCGGGACTGTTGAGGGTCAAATTGGGCTACGACGGGCTCGCTGTGGCAGACCTTCGGCCGCATGCGGTCACGGGAGCGGCCGATTCAGGCGATGCCGCAGCACAGTCGATGATCGCAGGCTGCGACATCCTTGTGATTGTGGCCGGAGACATCGGAAAAGTGCTGGCGGGAATTCGAAGAGCCATCGAACTAGGCAGGCTTTCCATCGAGCGTATCGACCAATCTTTGGAACGCGTCCGCGCTGCTAGAAGCCGGCTGGCGCGTCCCGCTGGGCGAGTCAGCAAAGCTGCGGCGGATCGACTGACAAAGCGTTTCGAGCACTTCAGCGAGCAATGTCAGGCGAGTAGCGCTGACCTTTTAGGTCGGCACGTGCCGGCCTGAAGGCCGGCTTTACAGCAGGAATTAGGACAGTACCCCGAGGAGCATGAGATTGCCTGAACGCGAGATCCACCATGACCGGCTAGCGGTCGGGCTTATGTCCGGCACTTCGCTGGATGGAGTGGACGCGGCACTGGTACGGATTAGTGGGCCGGCGGAGAAACCCGCTGTCCGTCTGTTGTCGTTTCTCACCGTTCCGTATCCTCGCGCGCTTCGTCTGAGGCTGCTCAAGGTTGCGGGCGATGTCGCATGCGGCGTAGCAGAGATCAGTCGGCTTAACTTCGCGCTGGGCGACCTGTTCGCTACGGCCGCCCTCCGCGTGTGCCGACGAGGGCGTGTGTCACCCCAACGTCTAGCTTTCATCGGCTCCCACGGTCAGACGGTCTTTCATCAGGGGCCAAGCCGTTCCCCCTCGGGCGGGGCGGGATTGTCCCAGAACGTAAGCACTTTACAGATCGGCGAGCCGGCGATCATCGCTGCGAGAACAGGAGCCACCGTAGTGGCCGACTTCCGTCCCGCCGACCTTGCGGTGGGAGGCCAAGGCGCCCCGCTCCTGCCCCTCGTCGACTATTTGCTGCTAAGGCACAAGCGATACGGAACCGTCGCCTTGAACATCGGCGGTATCGCCAACGTCTCCGTAATCCCAGCCTGCGCCACGCCGCAGATGGTGTTCGGCTTTGACACGGGCCCGGGGAACATGGTTATTGACAGCCTGATGCGGCACTTCACGGGCGGTGGAAAGGCTTACGATGCCGGAGGGTGCCTGGCAGCCCAAGGGCGGGTGATTGAGCCATTCGTGGTGGAGACGCTCGGGCTGCCGTTCTTTCGCCGCAGGCCACCCAAGAGCGCCGGGCGCGAACAGTTCGGCCAGGATTTCGTCGCACGCCATTTTCTTCGCCGGCCGTTGGCCGATGAGAAAGATCTGCTGCGCACGGCAGCCGAACTGACGGTACGCTCGATTGGCGATGCGTTGCAGCGGTTTGTTTTTTCCCGAGTAGAGATCCACCGGTTGGTCGTTTCCGGCGGTGGAGCTCACAATCGTTTGCTGCTCTCGCGCCTGAAGGAGTTGTTGCCGCACCTGTCGGTGGAGCTTTCGGACGACTACGGCTTGCCCGTGGATGCCAAGGAGGCCGTCGCCTTCGCGGTGCTCGCTGACCGCACCCTGCACGGACTCGCGGGAAACCTGCCTGCGGTCACGGGCGCGCGCAGGGCCGTGGTTTTAGGCAAGATCACTCCACCCTCGAAGTGGAGAGAGAGGGTCACGGCCTAAGCCCGGATCCTTTCATTGGCCTGAAGTGAGCGCCTTCAGATAACGGTAGTAAAAATCCAAACCCTGATAAAAGGATTCGACCCGCAGGCGCTCATCACGGCCATGTGCCCTTACGTCGTCCATGTCAATGGCCACGCCGGAGACACCGTAACTCGGCAACCCGGCAGCGGTCGTGTAGACACTATCCGAAGCTCCGGTCGCCATTGTTGGCACGACCGGCGCTCCCGGCCACATCTGGGCGGAGAGCCGTTCCAGAGGCTCCATCACCTCGGGACGTAATTCGACCGGCGGAAGACCCCGGGAATCGGGGTCGCTCGCCACGGCCCGACCGCTACTCGCATAGCTCACTTCGATCTTGGGATCGGCGAGGATCTTGATCAAGGCCTGGCGAATCTCCTCGCGCGAGTGTCCAGGCAAGATGCGGCAGTTCACGTTGGCGCGCGCGGTCTGAGGCAGTGCGTTATTGGCGTGCCCGGCATCCAGCCGCGTAGCCACGCAGGTGGTGCGCATGGTGCCGTTCTGAAGCGGATCCTCCGACAAGCGGGCGATGGCTTCCGGATCGGGTGGCGTCTTGAGGATGGCTCTCATATCCGCTGCCTTCTGGCCCGTTTCTACCGAGGCCATGCGCTCGAAGTAAGTCCGCGTGACCGGGTTCAGCTCAACGGGAAACTGATAGCGTGCGAGGCGGGTTAGGTCCTCGGCAAGGGCGTAGATGGCATTATTCGGCACGGGAAGCGAGCTGTGGCCGCCCGGGTTGGTGACCGTGAGCTGGAAATCTGCATATAGCTTCTCGGTAGCATCCATGGAGACGATAACCGGCTTGCCGTTTTCGGTATCCACGCCGCCGCCGTCGGCATTCAGAACAAACTCCGCGTCAATCAGGTCGCGATGATTCTTCAGCAGCCAGTCAACGCCGTTTGATTTCCCGCCTTCTTCGTCGGCGGTCAGGGCCAGGATAAGGTCGCGGCCTGGCTTGTAGCCTTCCTGCTTCAGCCGGATTAGAGTGGCCACGAAGATGGCGTCACCGGCCTTCATGTCCTGGGTGCCGCGCCCATAGAAATAGCCGTCCTTCTCGACGAACTGGAAAGGATCGGTGGTCCAGTCCTGGCGGTGTGCTTCCACAACATCGAGGTGTCCGATCAGCAGGATGGGCTTATGCGCACCCGTGCCGCGGAGGCGTGCCACCATGTTCCCCTTGCGCTCGTTGGGGCCGACAACAACGACATCGTCTGCCGGGAATCCTGCGTCTCGCAAACGCCGGGCCATAGCGTCGGCTGCCACTGTGGTGCTACCCACCGAGTCTGTAGTATTGATTTCGATCAGTTGCTTGAAGATGTCGTGCGCAAGCTGTCTTGCAGCCTTGTCGGCCTGCGGCCCCAGAAACGGCCCCGTAGCCGTCCCCGCACACGTGAAAGCTAGTAGTTGGAGAAGTGCTGCGAGGGTCTTTTTCATGGGGAACATACTAACACGGTGTTATCATGCCATTGCTGGTTAGCATAACCATGGCTGCTGACCCACCGGCAAAAGCATTGGCGACGGAGAGGACTCCAATTCCGCGGCCCGAGTTCGAGGATCGGGCGAGTCGCCTTTGGAACACGGACCTTGCCGCCATCCCTGCGGAGCGGCGGAGTTGGGGAACGTACAACTACGCCGCACTCTGGGTGGCGATGAGCGTCAATATTCCCACGTACATGCTGGCCAGCGGCATGATTGCCGGTGGCATGAACTGGAAGCAGGCCATTTTCACAGTTTTTCTCGGCAACGTCATTGTGCTCATTCCCATGTTGCTAAACGCTCACGCGGGCGCGAAGTACGGCATCCCGTTCCCGGTGTACGCTCGCGCTTCGTTCGGCGTGCTCGGCGCCAACATCCCCGCCATCTTGCGAGCGCTTGTCGCTTGCGGCTGGTTCGGCATCCAGACCTGGATCGGCGGCGAAGCCATCAACGCCATGCTCGTCGCGGTCGTGCCCGGCTGGCGCGACTTTGCGCTTGGCGTGCCGGTGTGCTTTGCTGTGTTTTGGCTGCTGAACCTCGTCGTGATCATGCGCGGCATTGAAACCATCCGCTTCCTCCAGGGCGTCACTGCTCCGTTCCTGCTCATTATCGGTCTGGGCCTGCTCGGCTGGGCCTATGCCAAGGCTGGCGGCTTCGGCCCCATGCTCGCCGTGCCGTCGAAGTTCAAAACTTTCAAAGAGTTCTTTGCCTTCTTCATTCCATCGCTCACCGGTGTAGTCGCTTTCTGGGCCACGGTGGCGCTCAACATTCCGGACTTCACCCGCTACGCCAAGGGCCAGCGGGAGCAGATGTTGGGTCAAGCGCTGGGCCTCCCCACTACCATGACGCTTTATTCTTTCATCGGCGTCGCCGTCACCTCGGCCACCGCAGTCCTCTACGGCCAAGCGATTTGGGACCCGGTCGTCGTGCTCTCCCGGCTGGGACATCCGCTGGCGGTCATCATCGCCATGGTTGGGCTGCTCCTCGCTACGCTCAATGTAAATGTGGCTGCCAACGTCGTCTCACCGGCCAATGACTTCTCAAATCTTTCGCCCTCGCACATCAGTTTCAAGTTCGGTGGGGTCATCACCTGTCTCATGGGCCTTTTGGTCCAACCGTGGAAACTGCTCGCAAGTTACGGCAACTATATTTTCGGTTGGCTGGTAGGCTACTCCACCTTCCTCGGCCCCATCGCCGGCGTGCTTATTGCCGACTATTTCGTGCTGCGCAAGACGCGCCTCTCGGTGCAGGACCTCTACCGTCGCGACGGACTTTACGAGTATTCACGCGGCGTCAACCACCGCGCTGTGGCTGCCCTCTTTTTAGGCGCCTCGGTGGCTCTGGTGGGCTTGGTCGTCCCCCAGGCACGCTTTCTTTATAACTACGGTTGGTTCGTGGGCTTCGGCGTGTCTTTCGTTGTGTGCCTTGCGGCCGCGCGCACTACAGCGGTTGCCTCGAGGCCATAGGCATTCCAGAGAACCAAGTGTATTTGAATCCGGCAAAGCTTTCACCAGCGTACTGACAATGGAGAACAGCGGAACTCTGCAGAGCCGAAGCGCCAATTCCCGCACGTACGATGGTGACGCCGCTCTCATGCGCAGGATCGCGGACGGGGATGAGACGGCGCTCGCCGCAGTGTATGACCGTTATGCCGGATTGGTGTATTCAGTGGCGTTTCGGGTCCTCCGCAGTGCCGATCTGGCTGAAGAGGTCTCGCAAGACATCTTCTACCAGCTGTGGCGGACGGCGGCCGCTTTTGATCCCTTGCGCGGGTCACTGAGCGGCTGGTTACTGGTTTGTGCTCGCAACCGAGCGATTTCTCGGCTGCGAGGGCGAGCGGTTGAACCTACTTCCGAACTCCGTGAACAGACGGCCGTTCTTAGAATGAATCTCGAAGACGACCTCACGCGGGCTCAGCAGATCTCACGCGTGCGAGCCGCCCTGGAGAAGCTGCAACCGGCGCAGCGCCAAGCGCTGGAGTTGGCCTACTTTGAGGGACTGACGCACACCGAGATTGCCCGCCAAACGGGGGAGCCACTCGGTACCGTTAAGACCCGTTTACGCGCTGCGGTGGAGCTTTTGAAGAGAGCCTTGAACCCTTGAACGGACACCCACAATTCGAAGAGGACCTCGACCTATACGCCCTTGGGGCGCTGGATAGTGAAGAAGCGCGAGAGCTCGAGTCGCATTTAGAGGCGTGCCCCGTGTGCACGCAGAAGCTTGAGGAAGCACGCGGGCGCGCGGCTTTGCTGGCGCTGGCGGCGCCGCCCCAAGAAGTCCCCCGCCGCGTCAAAGATCGCCTGCTGAAGCAGATTGCAGGCCGTCGAGCCGAACAGCGTCCTGCTCAGCGAGCGGTATTCTGGCAATGGGCGGCGCCCGCGTTGGCCGCATTATCACTCGTTCTGGCCGTATGGGCTGTGGCTCTGAAAACTGAGAACAACGAGCTGTATCGCCAGGTCCGCGAACTCGAAGGCAAGCAGCAAACGATGCGCGCCGAACTCACTCGTGCGCGCACCGTGCTCGAGTTATTGACCGCGCCTGACACAGCGAAAGTGACTCTCGTGGCTGGAGAAGCTCATCCCGCTCCGCAGGGCAAGGTTTTCTACCATCCCCAGAAGGGCCTGCTCTTTTACGCCGCGAACCTACCCGTACTCCCCTCCGGGAAGACGTACCAGTTGTGGCTGGTTCCCACCCAGGGGAATCCGATAAGCGCTGGGATCTTCCAAACGGACCCCCATGGAAATGGCGAAGTGCTCCTACCGCAGTTGCCGGTCGGCGTGGCAGCCAA
>DATJKY010000463.1:0-4559 GCA_035490955.1 Terriglobia bacterium
ACCGGGCGATTCAGAGTAGAAGGTCAGTCCAGGGTAGTCCAGTTGTTCCAGGCCAAGGCGCGAGGTGTAGAAGCCCATGATCGTGTATTCCCGGACCAGCTTGAAGAACTCGCGGCCTTCTGCTTCGCCCGCCCGGAACTGGTCCTTGTAAGCTAGGTGCTTCAAGATCTCCGTTTGATCGTCGGCGCTCAGGTCCTGGAAGCACTTTCCGTGAAGCTGCTCGCAGTGAGCATCCAGCCATGTCAGCCCATAGCGAAAGCGGTACTGGATGCCCGGGTCGCTAAAGACCATGAAATCGACAAACTCGCTCACGCCCGCTTCACGGGCGCCCGGAGAGCCGTCGCTGGGGACGATCAGGTCGGTCAAGCGCTCGACGGTTGCATATTCCTTGGGCGTGAAGAATTGTGGTGTGTAGGCGCCGGGTTTTCCTTGTCCGGCTGCCGCGCCCACGTGCTCGCAAGCGAAGACCCAGCGATGAAATCCGGGAAACCGGCTCGCCGCCGCGGCAAGCGCCATCACCCGTAGAATCTCCCGTCGCTCGACGCCCTGCCCTGCCATGGTCGCCTCCCTAGCCTGCTAGGCTATGAACCTTAAGCCCGAGATGGCGTAGCGTCCACTTGTCGCTGTGGCTCGTTCGTCCGGCAACTTCGAAAAGCCGCAGGGCCAGGGGACGGGCCCTGCGCAACACGTCTTCAAGGGGGTCAAAAAACGAACCTCAGACCAAACTGGATCTGGCGCTCCGGCAGGGCGGTTGCAGTCGCTACCCCAAACCCCGGACCACCCAGCACTTGGGTTGGGATGCCAAACGCGTGTTGGTTAAAGATGTTGAAGAACTCGGCGCGAACCTGAAGCATCGTGCTCTCTGTGAGCTTTGTATCCTTGAGGACGGAGAAATCGAAGTTGGAAAAGGAGCCGGTGCGGAACGTATTTCGACCCAGATTACCCGGAGCCGTTTGCAGGGCGGTCCCTCCCGGTAGCGTGACCAGCGGCGTGCCGAAGAACTGCTGGCCGAGGGTCTGCCCATCCGACGTGGCGGCATCGGAAAAGAACTGTGGGCCTCCCGCCGTGTTCAGTGTGGGCTGCTGGACCAGGTTCGGCCGGGTTGGCTGATACCCAAGATAGGTGTCCGTTCCGAACTGAGCGGTCCCGTAGGGTGAATTGACAGTGAACGGAAAACCGGATTGCGCAGAAATAATGCTAAGCAACTGCCAGCCTCCGGTGAGTCGCTTGGGAAGCGAGTCAAGGAACTGCCACTTGTCAGCCGGAACGCTGTATTGAAAGTTCATGACGAACCGCTGGGGAAAGTCGAAGCCTGAGTCGGATTTTTCGCATGCATAGCACAAGGGATTATTGGGCTGTGTTCCGGAGTTGGATGAGTTGAAGCCATTCCAGACCGTTGACGCATTGTCGATCGTCTTCGACCAAGTATAGGCCACCTGAAACTGCAGGCCGTGCTGAGAGGAAAGCTTGCGCAACTGCACCTGCAAGGCGTTGTAAGTGGAGTGGGCGTGATTGTCAGTGAGCTGGAACTCCCCGATACCCGGATTCACGGCTGAATAGGGCGTGTACTGCGGGAGGGCGCCCGTGTAAGCGTTCGGCCACTCCGAAGAATACAGGCCGACACCGTTGTTCATGGCGTAAGACACCTGCAAGGTCATGGCACCGGGCAGTTCTCGCTCCACGGTGGCGTTGCCAGCCATTGTGTAACCGTTCTTGAAGCTCTGGGAGGTCAGGTTAGTGATAATCGTGCCGCCGAAAAACGCCGCAATGGGCGCCATATTCACCGGAGTGTTGGGCGGGATGAGTTTAGTGTTGCCGTTGGGTGGCATGACCTGGCCGGACAGGCTCGTTACCGGAGGCACGCCCGTTACGGGCAAGGGCGTGGCTGAAAAGGGCGGGTTGGCCTGGCTGGAGAAGGTGGCCAGAGGGAAATTCACCAACGGCTGGTCGGGAAATACGGTGGGCGGTACATTTGTGAAAACACCGAAGCCACCGCGCAGGGCTGTCTTCTGGCCCAGGCGGTAGGCCACGCCGAAGCGCGGTCCGAAGCCGCGATGGTCCGGATAGTAAAGCGGGCTCGGGTTAAGGATGAGCTGTCCGAACAAGTTGCCTCCGGCGAAGTGGGGGTCGTCCACGATCGCATTCAAGCGATTGTCTGCCTCCACGGGTACCGAGTTATATTCATAGCGGAGGCCGAGATTGACGGTCAGCCTCGAGGTCACCTTGATGTCGTCTTGCGCCCAGAGGTTGAGATGCCATACGCGGACGGAATAGGGCGAAGGGTTGCCGGGCTCGCTAAATCCGGGCATTCCGGTGCTTCGAGTGTAAGCTGACGGGGCGGCCTCCATAAAACTGATGAGGGAGTTCGGGCTCAGAGTTCCGACGGGCAATATCCCTCCACCCACCACGGGGATCGCGACAGGGAGCGGAGTCAAAGGGCTAAACTGATAGATGCCATTGGGCCCGCCCACGGAAACGCCGAAACCGTTGTCCCACACGCGGCGGAACTGGCCTCCGAAATCCAGGGTGTGACGACCTTTGGTCCAGATCACCTTATCCTGCGGAATCCACTGAGTAATGACATACTTGGTGATAAACGTATCTGGCCCGTAAGGCGCGAGACTCCCGTCGGTGAATCCGTCTTGCGGAATGGCTTGGGTCCCCGGAGTGACGCCCGTCACTTCCCGGTTAAGACCAAAACTGAACGTATTGAGCAACCCGGGTGAGAAGATGTGGGTCTCACTCACAGCATAGTTGCGCGGATTGTTGAATTGACTCGGCGAGAAGAGCGGATTAATGGATGCTGCCGTGGCGTCCTGGTCTTTCAGCTTGTTGTTGATATACGAGGCGCGAAGGAAAAGAGAGTCCTTAGCGGAAAAGCTCTGATCCCCACGCACGGAGAATTGGTCATCGTTCATGGGTTGCTTGAACTGGTTGTTGTAAGTCCTCGGCCCGAAACTTCCGCCGGGCTGGTTAGGGAGAGGATAACTGTTCAGGAGGCTCTGGGCGGTCGGGTTCAGGGGCACCATCAGGTCCGCAGATTGTCCGTTGATCGTGACGCTCACGTTGCCTTGCCGTTCTTCTGCCGTCGGAACAGGGAACACTGTTGGCTCGCCCAGCCGCTGGCGGAAGCCGGCGTATTCCAGGAAGAAGAAGGTCTTGTCTTTCCTGATGGGCCCGCCGAAGGTGCCGCCGAATTCGTTCCTCTGAAACGGGGGAACCGTAGAGGAAAAGAAGTTGCGCGCGTCAAGGGCACTGTTGCGGAGAAACTCGAAGGCGCTGCCATGAAACTGGTTGGTGCCGGTCTTACTCACCATTTGTATGACCGTACCGCCGCCCTGGCCGTACTCCGAGGAATAATTGTTTTGCAGAACTTTGAACTCAGCGATAGCGTCAAGGTTGAAATTCCAGAACTGGACGTTCCCCATTTCCGCGTCGGTCGTATCAATATTGTCCAGCATGGCGACTTCGGTCTGCCCTCGGTTGCCGTTGCCGGCCCATTCCGGAGCCAGCCATCCGGTTGCATCCGTCTCCAGGTTCAGGCCGGGCTGCAGCATTACGAGATTGGTGATCTCACGACCGTTCAGAGGCAATTCCTGCACCTGCTGTCCGGTCACAAGTCCACCAAGCGACCCGTTCGTGGTGGTCATCAAGGCTGGCGTGGCTGTAACCTCGACTTGCTGCTGGGCACTCGCTAAGGCAAGCGTGAAGTCCACCTGCCTCTGCTGGCTGACGTCCAGGGTGATCCCTGTGGAAGTGGCGGTCTTGAAGCCTGGAGCTTCGACGGTAACCTCGTAGCTACCCACGGGAAGCTGAGGTAAGGTGTACGTCCCCTCTGCGTCCGAAATCGTCGAGCGGGTAAGACCGGTAGCGGTCTGGATCGCTGTAATCTTAGCTCTGGGGAGAACAGCCCCGCTCGGGTCTCGTACCGTCCCCAAGATCTCACCGATCGCTTGCGCCTTCACCCTGCAGGGGGCCCCTAGGCACACGGCGAGGAATCCGGCAAGTACCAGAAGTCGTGGTTTCATGACTCCTCCTTTCTCTGACACCGACCCGACGCCCTGACGTTGCAAACACGCAGATTGTTTGGATCTGCTTCCCCTGTTGCGCAATTTGAGTTTCGCCCCTTCGTCTTCCAAAGGGCTACACTTTCGTCGCACAACCGTTGCCGCAACGTTACGGAAAACTTACAACTACAACTCGCGGATGTCAAGCGGTGCCAATTTGGCTCAATACAAGGGACTCGTGGTGAACTCCGAGTGGCCTTCCACCCGACCGCACCTAAGTTCCTGTCATCCTGAGTTCGCCAAACCCGCTTGACAGGTGCCAGGACGAAGGTAGAATGGTATTTCGAACGAACGTTCGATTCAGCGCGGTCCCGTTCAGGGTCGGCGAGGCTTGATTCCGTAAAGGGAGCGCACAGCTTTCTTGAGCACCCGCATCGTCCAAGTCCGGCGTCACGTCACCACCGGCGATGGCAGCCAGTATCGCCGCAAGATGGGGGAAATCCTGCGGCAGGCGGCCGCCGTGTTCTGCACCCGGGGGTATCACCAAGCGTC
>DATJKY010000464.1:0-3485 GCA_035490955.1 Terriglobia bacterium
TCCAACGTTGGGCCGGGTACTGTCTCTGTGCTCGATCTCGTGGCACGCAAAACCCTTGCGGTGATCCCTGTGTCAGCGATGGCCCAGCGGATCTCCATCTCCCGCGA
Organism: Terriglobia bacterium; assembly: GCA_035490955.1. Taxonomy (GTDB): domain Bacteria; phylum Acidobacteriota; class Terriglobia; order UBA7540; family UBA7540; genus DATJKY01. The sequence continues at coordinate 108 of DATJKY010000464.1, forward strand.
CGACAAGCTCGTTTTCACAGCCGATCAGACTAAGCCTCAGCTGGCCGTCATTGATACGGCCAGGAACAAGGTCAAGACCTGGGTGCCGCTCCCGTCTTTGGGTTACGGCACCGCCCCCACGCCGGACGGGCGTGCGCTGTTGGTCGCCATTCCTTCTGCCAACCAGGTTGCTGTCGTGGACCTTGCCACCATGCAAGTGGCTCGCCGGATCGACGTGGGAACTTCCCCCCAGGAAATCTTGATTCGTCCGGACGGAAAGATCGCTTACGTGTCGTGCGCCGGGAGCGCCAATGTCGCGGCGATCGAACTTTCGCAATGGAACGTGCAGAATCTAATCGCCGCCGGAAAGTACGCCGACGGTCTCGCTTGGGCCAACTGAATCCTTCCTCTTCACTACTGGGAACGGTCGAGTTTCCTCTCGTGGTATCCACACGAGCCCCACCCTCTTTTTCGGCTGGTGAGTCTTGGATTTTCTTGCGGGGCGGGCTGCGTCTCGAAATGAAACATTAATCTCCTATTCGCCCAACCGTCACAAAATCTGCGTATGAACCATAGGTTCCTATTCCGCGTTCGGAACGAATCCCAAGCAGGAGGAATCTCGCAGCATGCCTGGTGCAAAAAGGCTTCGTCGCTCCCTTGTGTCCGCCCTTGGGTTTGCAGCACTTTCCCTCACCCTTGCAGTTTCCGCTCAGGCCCAGTGCCAACTAAACTCTCCGACCGACAAAATCAAGCACGTCGTATATATCGAATTCGACAACGTGCACTTCACTCGTGACAACCCCAATGTACCCTCCGACCTCGAACAGATGCCCAACCTACTCAACTTCATCAAGCACAAGGGAACCCTCGACACGGGGGATCACACCGTCCTTATCTCTCACACCGCCAATGACATCCTCACCACGCAAACCGGCTTGTATTCCGACAATCACGGGATCTTCGTAGCTAACAGCTTCGGCGTCTTTAAGCCAGGGAATGGATCCATCGCCTTTCCCTCCTCGTTCTTTTACTGGACCGACCTGGTTTCGGACATCAACGGGTCTACCCAGGACCAGAACTTCGCGCTAGTTACTCCCCAGGGCAAAAACGTCCCCGCCCCCTGGGTGCCCTTCACCCGCGCGGGTTGCGATGTAGGCGCCTTCTCTACCGCAAACATCGTCCTCGAACGAACACCCTTCGATGTGGTCAAGGTATTTGGCGCTGGGTCCACGCAGGCAACTGATCCCAACGCATTCGTCAATTACATCGGCGCGTCGATCCATTGCTCGATCAACAGCCCCTTTTGCACCAAGGCTAACAACGCCGTCGCCGACCTGCTCCCCGATGAGCCCGGTGGCTACACCGGGTATCAGGCGCTGTTTGGATTAAAGTACATCTCCCCAGCCTTGGGTGGTCTTACCGACTACAACGGGAACGCCATCAACGACTTCAGCAACATCGATTTCGATCCAGTTCCCTCGCAAACTCTCGCCGTCGTCGAAACCATGCTGAAAAAAGGTATCCCCATCGTCTTCGCCTACATCGCCGACGCCCACGACAACCACGAGAACGTGAGCTCAGCACCCACCTTTGGCCCCGGCGAGGCCGCCTACGTCAAGCAGCTCGCCGACTACAACGCCGCTTTCGGCAAATTCTTCGCGAACCTCAAAGCTGCGGGCATCGACGAGACCAACACGCTGTTCATCTTCACGCCCGACGAGGGAGACCATTTCGTCGGCGGCACGCCCAGCCCAGCCGGCTGCGATGGCGCTAAAATCGATGACGGCATAGTCACGCCCGATGTGGCCTGCACTTATGGCACCAACGGCGTCGGCGAAATCGACTTAAGGTTGGATCTGGCTGCCCAAGCTGCCGGCAACAACACGCCCTTCTCCATACACTCTGACGATGCCCCGACTGTTTATATCCCCGGGGCTCCGGCGCCCAACGACGCAACCGTCCGTGGGCTTGAGCACACCTTCGCCGGTTTGGAGGCCGTCAATCCCCATACCGGGCAGAATGAAAGCCTTCTAGGCACAGGGCTGGGCCGGGAGCTTCAAGGCGCGATCGTCGATCCCGTGGGCCAGAAATTGCTCCATATGAACGCCCCGGCAGATCCCGCTCGCACACCGACGTTCACCTTCTTCGGCAATCCCAACTTCTTCTTCAACACTAGCCCTTTCATCCCAAACGGGGTCGACCCCGGCTTCGCCTGGAATCACGGCGACATTCAGGCGGAGATCGGCCGCACCTTCTTCGGGATCGTTGGCCCCGGCGTGCGCAATCTGGGTGTGACTTCGCCGCATGATTTCTTCACCGACCACGTGGACTTGCGGCCTACCCTGATGCTGCTGACTGGCTTGAAGGACGACTACACGAGCGATGGCCGCGCGATTCTGGAGCTGATTGACTCCTCTGCGTTGCCCAACAGCCTACGTGCGCCTTCTGAGACACTGCGCGAACTCGGCCAGGTCTACAAGCAAATCAATGCGCCCTTCGGTCAGCTCGCCAAGAGCACGCTGCAGGTTTCCACCCGCGCCATCACTAGCAACTCCAATGGCGACCAGACCAACGTCAAGCTAGAGAACGCCATTGCCAACTGGACCGCCGAACGCGACACTCTGGCGGCGCAGATCAAGTCTCTGCTTGATGCCGCCGAGTTTAACGGCCAACCCATCGACCAGACTCAAGCGAATGGGCTCATTCGTGCCGGCGAGGCGCTTCTCGAGCACGCCGCCTCCTGCACCGAGGAGCCCGACGACTGCGGCGAGTAACCGCTCGCCTCTTTCACGCCACCCACCCTCGTCGTCCGAGGGTGGGGTTTACTTTTTGCTGACTTCGGATTTCCCAGGAGTCACTAATCCAATCGGCCGATGAGGGAGTATCCGGGCAATTTCAATACTGACGGAATTCCGAACGGAATTTTGGCCAACAGTCCGGGAACTACTCCATTAATGGACACAAGCGAGCGCGTTTGCCATTACTAGTCCTCTCTGAGATGCTAATGTTCCTTGATGAGTGATCGGCGGAACCACACAGCTAAGTCTTTTTCTGCCACGGCCCTTGAAATTGGCAAAGGCTCAACGGGCCGTTCCCCACATCTATCGTTAACTAAGCTCAAGGCCGAACCCCAGTGAATATCCAGTTTGATCGTATAGTATGGATGTGCCCGATCGTTTCATTGCTCTTAGGCGGACCAGGAAACGACATGGATCTTCCATGGTAATTCCAGGCTCGAAGACTGGCCGTGACCCCGCTCGCCGCCGATTCTGGTTGGCGATGTTAGGGTTTGTCATGGCGCTTGCGCTGCTGCCGTTTTCTTACAAAGTCGAACGTCGCCTGGAGACAGCCGCTCACATCAAGAACGGAGAATCCGAAAAAGTTGACCTGGAACTGGCG
>DATJKY010000465.1:0-7470 GCA_035490955.1 Terriglobia bacterium
ACGATGCCGGCGCGTAGCTATTTGGTTCCCAATCTGAATATGACGGTGGCAGGCGGTGGGGCGACTCCGGAACAAATCCGCGACCTGCAGCGCGACTTGCGAGCGCTGGGCTATCTCCGCGGTGGAATTGACGGAGCTTTCGGGCCGGGGACCGCGTTCGCCGTTAAGGCCTTACAGAACGATCTCATGACGAACGACGGCACAGGGCCCGACGGAACAGCTCCCGTCAAAATCAAGGACTACAATAAGGGGCGGGTCTCGGGGGCCACCGGCATCGTGAATTTTGGACTGGCCCAGTGCATTTCGGAGATGCTGGACGATCCGAATATTCCTGCTTTGCCCAAGGCTGCTGACCCCGTGGCCGAGAACCGGAAGATCGTGCCCACGCTGCAGGCGATGCCCTCACCAGCCGTACCGATCCCTTTCTTGCTGGGAATCTTGATGCAGGAGAGCGGCCTAAAGCACTTTAGCGAACCCCCGGCCGGCGACCAAGATACCTATATCGTGGTCGGACTCGACACCAACGCTGCGGACAAGACCGTCGTCACTTCGCGAGGATACGGCGCGGGCCAGTACACGTTGTTCCACCATCCCCCGCGGCCCGAGGAAGTCACGGATTTCATGCTCGATGTCACCAAGAACGTTTCGAAGGCCATCCGCGAGCTGCGCGACAAGTTCGACCACTTTATCGTGGGCCCGACTAGCGGGACGCAGGCGGACGATCGCATCGCGGAAATCGGGCGTGGGCCGCTGCGGATTTGCAAGTATGCCGCTACCGACCCCCGTTATATGAAGGACTGCCGGCAGTGCCTGAAAGATGCAGGGACCGTCGATATCCAGTCGGGGCTTACAACACTTCATCCCAAGACCACGGAAACGTACCAGCCCACCCAATATCATTCGAGCGGCTCATATCGGGGGGTGCCGAACCGCGCCCAAGTGGGATGCGATTGGCCTTATGCTGTCCGCCGCTACAATGGTTCGGGACTGAATTCTCACCACTATCAAGTGAAAGTACACTTACATATGACGAAAGCTTAGGGGGCATGCAGCTCGAGGTGCGGCGAAATTGCCGTCATTCTGAGCCGAGTATAGCGGCGGTTCGTTCAAGAAGCGCGGGCGGCCTCGGCGCTGAACCATCCCACTATCATCACCGTTTTCGACATCGATGAGGTTTTGAATGCTCTACGCTTTTGGCGTAGGATTTAGATTGTACGCCATTGAGGTATATTGGCACCGATGGAATTCATTGAAGCGCCGGCCTTCACTCGCCACGTCGACGAGTATCTCGATGATGAAAGCTACGGGGCGCTTCAAGAGCAGCTCCTGGCCAATCCGAGCTCCGGCGATGTGATGCCGGGTACCGGCGGATTTCGCAAAATGCGCTGGGCCGACCCGCGTCGAGGCAAAGGCCGAAGGGGCGGTCTGCGAATTATTTACTTCTATTTCGAGTCCGAGCAACAAATCTGGCTGATGACGCTCTATGGGAAGCACGAAGCCGCCGATTTAGCCGCCAAAGAGAAGAAGGCACTGAAGGCTGCGCTTGACCTGGAGTTAACGGCGCGCACTCAAAAGCGTGCTGCGCATCGAGGGCCAGGGAGGACAGGCTAATGGCAAAGCGAGACATTTTTGACGAGCTTATGGAAGGCGTAGCGGCGATGAAGGGCCGCCGAGAGGGCAAGATCACGCTTCGCACCTTCAAGGTTGAGCCGAGGCCGCTGCCCAAGGTGGACTCCAAGCTCATCAAGGAAACGCGGGAGAAGCTCCACTGCTCGCGCGCGGTGTTTGCGAGGAAGCTGCGGATCAACGAGAGAACTTTGGAGAAGTGGGAGCAAGGGCGTGGGCGACCTAACCGGCAAGCTGCCGCGCTGGTACTGCTGGTTCGTCGTTTCCCGGACACACTCGAACGGCTCGAAGAACTGGCAACTCGATGAACCGGCGCATTGCTGAAATCGGTTGTACCGCCGACAGGCGCAGGGATGGATCCGTCTTCAGGCGCCGCTTATCTTCCGTTACCGTCGCTCTCGGGGTCGGATTCAGTGTTTAACTGCGGGTTGCGTCTGGGTTGCGGATTTTGCCCCGTTTGTTCGGAATTTGCCGAGGTAGGTTGTTGATCTGCTTGAGAATCAACACCCGGATCTAAACTTAGGATCTGGTCCCGCAAGGGGTGGGGGTTCGAGTCCCCCCTTTCGCACCCAACCTCTTCTATCTTTAACTTGCCGAAGGCTGTAAAAGTCATTCCCTTAGAGTTTGAAATGCGAGTTTGAAATGCGCTTGACATCGTTTTCCGAACGCATTACTCTTCAAGTATGTAGCCGTCGTTTAACAATTTACGGTCGATCATAACCCGGATGATTCCGGAATGACCCGAGACGTACGGAATGGCACAGAGGTGGACCCATGATCCCCGAGATTTCAAAGTCAGCGTCAAACAATCCCCCGCTTCTTCACAGAAAGGTCCTTCTGGTGGATGAAGACCTGAGAGACCTGCATTACTACGCAGCGATCCTTCAAGGGCATGGGCACGAGGTCCGCATCATTCCTTCTTATGCCGAAGGGTGGCTGGCTCTGGCGAAGGAACACTTTGACTTCGTCATCATCAATCAAGGGAGCCGGGAATTCGAGGGGCGTGCTCTGCTACAACGCGCCATTGAGATTGAGCGGCACTTACCCGTACTCGTGCTGACCGACTGTCTGGACATGGGCTGCTATCTGGAAGCAATGCAGTTGGGAGCGGCCGATTACCTAGAGAAGCCAGTGCTTGCTGCGGAGCTCATGCGCTTGATAGAGACGCATGTCAGGCCGTACCGCATTGCGGCTCGGGCCGCCGGAGCCGCTTGAGTTCCCGAGAAAAGGACGAATCCCCTTGCGTCGACTTCGCCGCGGCGAACCTTAACCCGCCGAGGGGGCAGCCCCATAACATCCCCGTTCGAGGCCTTCGGCGATGACCCTCGAGGCCTAGCCGCCGTTCCGCTTATCGACTTCATTTCGGGAAGCTGAATCTCAACTCGCGACCCATCACGAACACCGGCCGCTTGCGGTTACGGACGAGCGACGCGTTCTCGGAAAGCGCTGTGACGAGCATGGGCATGGCGATGGTGGAATCGCAAAGAACGTCGACCATGCTGGCGTCGTGGGCGATCTTGCCCCAGCTTTGTGACTCGGCGAACGTGCAGCCGGAGAGGCCTCCCCAGTTTGGCGGGTCGGTGACGATCTGCAAGGCGTACTTGTGGCCGCTATGTGAGTTACGGATGAACGTGGCTGTGACTTCCGTTTGATTGACGAAATTTTTGGGTGTCCCTCCGCCGAAATACACTACCGCGCTGCCGGGTGAGTCAGCCGCCAGCCTCGCTGTCTCGAGCACGTCACCGACCACGTCAAAGGTGAAAGTGTTTCTGCCCAAGTGGCGGTTCTCGGCGATGCCAATACCGATGGACGAGTCGCCGACCGCAGGGCAGTAGAGCGGAAGGTTGCTCTTGTAAGCGGCCGTGACAATCCCATCCTCCTTGGCCGTCTTAGCGAGCTCCTTCCCCAGCAGGTTGAGGAACTCGCGCGTGGTGTAAGGACGCGATTGATCCAGGGTGGCGGCGAAGCCGCCGATCATCTCGTCTGCCTGCCGGAACTCCTCTTCGTCGGCGAGGACGTCGTACATGCGATCGATGAGGTTCTTCTGCAACAGGACGTCGTCGATCTGAGGCGAGCACTGGAAGTGGTAGCGCCCCAGGGTTTCGTGGATATCGTGGAACAAGTTGGCGCCGGTGGTAACCAGGCAGTCGATGAGGCGGTTTTTGATGAGATAGACCACGGTGCGCCGCAAACCTGCCGGCACCATGGCCCCCGACATACCCATCATGATCATCACCCGGTCGCCGAGCATCTTTTTCCAGATGTGATAAGCGGTGGCCAGATTCCGGCCTTGGAAGGAGATGCCTTGCATCTTCTCCAGCAGCGCCGCGACGTTCTTGCGTCGGTCGATTTCCAGCGGTCTCGTCGGCGTAGAGAGAATCTGTCCTTTGTGCGGGACCTTGCCTTTGTTCATGGTGTCCTTGTCTTCTGCGACTAGTTGTCGGTTCTTGGCCCACCACCCTTGCAGGACTGCTGGCGCAGGGATAGGCGATTTCCGATATTACACCAAGATGTTGAAGGGAACAGAAAGTATGCGCCCGGTGCGTGCCGTTTCCCAGGGTAGTGTCCACGAATTGGGTAGACAATATTACCCTATGGGTGGCGCATACATCGCGGATTTTGCGATGTATGCGACCGCTGACAATCGCACACCTGGCGAAAAGCGGCCAGGTTGCGCCACCCAGGGGAAGGGCGCCACAACACTTTTTCCGCAACCTCTGAAGCCATGCCCTGATACACCGACGACGACCGATGGGCAAATATTTGTCGCCGCGCTTAATTGGGCCCCCAGGAGGATGTCCTCACTCTTTTTCGTTCATTCGTCCCCTGCCGTCCGAAGCGGTGCTACTATTCACTCTAAGACGAGCTCTCATGCGCGACACGTTTCTCCAGATCGCCTTGCTGATTGTCATCCTGGGAGTGAGTGCCGCTTTGACCCACGCCTTTGCCCGCGCCATGTACCTCACCTGCTCGAAATGCGGCACCCTGAACGCTCGCCGAAGGACGTGTTGCCGGCATTGCGGCCAGGTACTGCGCATAGCCTGAGTTTGCCGCCTCACATCAGCCGGTCCCAACCTGTGCCACGGGAACTCCTCAGCTACTAAAGACGTAATTCTGAAATGACCATTTCGCGCCACAAGCGTCAAATCACTCGGGGGCAGAATCATGGGTGGGATCGCTCTCGGCCCCCGCTCGGCGCCTCGGTTAGGTCCTAACAAGAGACACAGAAGAATTGAGATGGGTAATCCCCATTACGTTGCGGAACAGGAGGAGGCCAATGACTAAGTGGAGTACGGCTCGTTCAGTGTTGATGCTGATGGCGGGGACATGGTTCGTAGCTTCGCGAACGATACCGGCCCTCGCCGCGGATCTGGAGGAGAAGTTTGATCATACCTACGTGCTTGCGACGGACGGCCGGGTGAGCTTGGAAAACATCAACGGCAACGTGCACGTCACAAGTTGGTCGCGCAACGAAGTTAGAGTCGACGCTATTAAGCGGGCCTCCTCGCAGGAGCGCCTGGAGGCGATCGAAATCAAAATTGATTCCGTCCCAAACGCGCTGCAAATCAAAACCAAGTATCACCAGCACTTCGACAACAATCCGGGCGCCGTGGAGTATACGCTCACGGTGCCCCGAACCGCGCGTCTCGACAAGTTCGAACTGGTGAATGGTGGGCTCGACGCCGAAGATCTGGGAGGCGAGGTGAACGCCTCTTCAGTCAACGGACGCATTAAGGTGCGCGGGCTTTCGGGTGGCGCACGCCTGTCGGTGGTTAACGGTCACCTGGAGGCGACTTTTGACCGCCTGGATGAACCCAAGACCATTTCACTCGAATCAGTGAATGGCGGCATTGACGTGGCTCTTCCCCCCGACGCCAGCGTCACTCTGGACGCCAGCACCGTGGCGGGCAGCATCCGTGACGATTTTGGTCTGCCGGTAACTGGCCACTTCGTCGGGCACAGGCTCCACGGGACGCTGGGTGACGGACGGGCGCAAGTCGAACTCCGCGACGTTAACGGCAGCATAAAGATCCGCCGCGCCCGGGAGGTTTCAAACTGAGCGGTCAGCCGGGCATCGCGGCCCGGCAGTGAGCGTGGACATGGCCCGAACGCCCTGGCTCGATTCGGCTTGTGGATCCCGCGACAGAGAGGTTGGCCGGTCGCAAGGAGAGCTATTATCCCCACTGAGGCCAGGCGACGCTCGCAGTCCTGCCGGAGCAAGCCCTGGAGCCATGTCCGAGGGACGTTACACCCGCCTGGCCAGAATCGCTCTGCTTCTCGTAGGCCTAATCCTGCTTGGTCTCTTCGCCTGCCCCCCTCGCGCTTACGCCCGACCGGCCAACATCATCAGGGCCATATCGCCTTCCCATGTGGCTGGGTTATCATAGTCGGCGGGAGAGGTTCATAAAGGATGGCAAAAGTGACGCAGCTGACTGCCTGGGTAGAAAACGCCTCAGGCGAACTGGGTCGAATTGCCCAAGCGTTAGACCATGCCAAAGTGGACATCACAGCTTTCACGGCTTATGGGACCGGCGTATCATGCCCCATCCGCCTTCAAGTCAGCAACCAGGCCAAAGCCAGGGAGGTTCTGCTGGGGCTCGGCATCCGCGTCACTGAGGAAGAAGTGTTGCGAGTAACGCTTGCCGCTAAGCCAGGTCTGTTGCAGAATCTCGCCACACGCCTCGGCGAGGCTGACATCAACGTCGAGTACGCCTACGCCGCCGCGCCCCGGAGCAAGAGGACAATGGATATGGTACTCAGCGTCTCCGACGTTGCGGGCGCGTGCAAGATCTTGGACCAAGTTTTGAGTGGCGCGTAGTTAACCCCGCCCACGCCGCCTTTTCCGTTGACGTGCCTCGCAACCCGGACGATATAATCGATTCCGCCCTTGAGGTTTCTCTTGACGGTCGAAGAAGAGTTGGACAAGCTTGAGGAGAACATGCGCCGGCTGAAGATCGAGTACGAGTCCTTTTTTGCCGGCGGCTCGCCTCGTCCTCCTAGCGACAGTGTCTTTCGCGTCGAAACAACGATCAAGAAATATAACAGCGCACTCGGGGAGCTGAACTTTGCCCAGCGGTTCAGATTCAACCAACTCGCCCAGCGCTACGCCGTTTACAACGACCTGTGGCGCAAGAAGCTGCGAGAGCGCGAAGAAGGACGAGCCGCGTCATCGCCAGCGTCGAACGCCGAGAGCGTGACCACGTCCAGCCTTTTTCGCGTAGTGTGTTCGGACCCCGAAAACGAAAGGGACAACCTCGCGGCGTTGCTGGAAGCCTACCTGCTCGCCAGGCGCGAGACTGGCGAGGGCAGCGACGGTCTCGATCTCGAGTTATTCACCAGGTTCGTCGGCGACAAGACGCGCCAGATCAAAGAGTCTTTGGGCTGCGACAAGGTGCAATTCACGGTGCGCGTCGAGGCAGGCAAAGTGACGCTGAAAGCAGGAGCCGCCTGACGGTCCAATCTGGGAACGGGAACTGGAAATTGGGGGTTTCCACAACGAAGCTGGCGACGTTACCTGCGTACACTTCTGCCGTGTTCTTCGCTGTGCTGGCTGCCTGCCCTGGGCGACCACAACGGTCGCCCCTACGATTCCCTTCGCGAAAACGGGAACAAAATTCACTTTTTGGCAATAGGGCTAGCGCAGACCTTTAGGTCTGCTACTGGAGTTTCTACATTTCTGACGGTTGCAGGTTTGGCGTGGGAACCTAACATTGGGTGCCTTTTGATAAAAGTTGAGGCTTTGTGTTTTTCAGGCCCGGAGGGCCGATAGAGAATAGCCGGAGACCTGGAAATGGCTCCGGTCAAGAGGGTGTGAGGCCCTCCGGGAAAGGACTAGTCATCCAT
>DATJKY010000466.1:0-19052 GCA_035490955.1 Terriglobia bacterium
TCATGCTGAGTGTCACATGGGCCTTCGGCCCACCAATAGCAATGAACATCACGGCGGAGCGCTTCATTGATTCTAAAGGACTTTGCACGTGATGTTAGACGGAGCGCAGCGAAGCATCTGCTGTTCCTCATTGAAAACAAACAAAAAGCAGATCCTTCGCTCCGCTCAGGATGACATGCTCGGAGGTTTTTCAGCAGCCTGCTAGTTTAGTTAGCCTGGAGCCACGTTCTGAGCTCTAAGTCGTGACCGCTCTCCAATTCGAAGTCCCCACAAGAGAGGCGGAAAGCTACCGCACCTGATGCGACGGTGACGGGCGTTCCTCGCTGCATTTTGGTTTTTGACACTCCGGTTTTTGTCGCTACACTCTCTAGTGATGGCGGCGGCTCCGCGACCGACGGCGCGCATCATCGGAATTGACCCTGGCCTCAATTTGACCGGCTACGGCGTGGTGGAACCCCAAGCCGATGGGGTGAAGCTGATCGAGGCCGGCGTGATTCGACTGCCGCGCAGCCAGGGCAGCAATCTGCCCGCAAGGCTGGAATCGCTCTTCCACGAACTCCAGGGAGTGATTCGAGAATTCAGGCCGCGCACCGTATGCCTGGAAGAGGTATACAGCCACTCGGCCTTCCCCCTTACCTCCGTTCTGATGGGCCATGCGCGTGGGGTCATCTGCTTGGTGGCACAACTGGAAGGAATCCCGTTGGTCAGCATTTCGGCCAAGCGCATCAAGCAATCGGTGACCGGCAACGGTAACGCCAGCAAGCTGCAGGTTCAGCGTGCCGTGCAGAACTTCTTTTCTTTGCATCGCACGCCCTACCCACCCGACGTCGCTGACGCGCTGGCGGCGGCGCTTTGCTACGTGAATAGCCTGAAGGGAAGGGTCAAGGGGTGAAATGGGGAACTTCGAGTCTCCAGTTTCCAATTTCCAGTTTCGAATTTCCAGTTTCCAAGCGTATGATGTGTTTCGACAGAGGCGATCTAATTGATCTCTGAGATCAACGGCGAAGTACTCTACGACCGCATAAGGCACAATTCGCTGCTTCTACGGGCGAACTCAATGTGCTATGAGATCTTAGTACCTTCGGGCATTGCCGCCCGGTTGCGCCACGCCCCGGAGGGCGAGAGGCACAACCCGCTAACGCTTTACACGATCTACTACATTGACGGAGGTTTGGGGGGAGGTCATCTCACGCCGAAGCTGGTGGGCTTTCTCGATCCCTTGGACCGCGAGTTCTTTGAAGCCTTCACTACCGTGCCGGGCGTAGGGTTCATGAAGGCCCTAAAGTGCCTAGTCCGGCCGCTTAACGAGATCGCCCAAGCTATCGAACGCGGAGACACGCGGTTCTTGCAGGAGCTGCCGGGTATCGGCCCGAAGATGGCGGACCGGATCAGCACGGAGTTGCGCGGCAAAATGGCCAAGTTCGCCCTGGCACCGACCGAAGAGCCACTGTCGGTTGAGAAAGAGTCGCCTTCAGAGGTGAAGATCGAGGCCCTTCAAGTGCTGGAGCAGCTTGAGTATTCGCGTGCCGAAGCACAGCGGATGATAGCTGACATCTTCGCGCGGCATAAGAACCTGAAGAGCATCGAGGAGTTTTTGCGCAAGGTGTTTGAGCAGCAACATGAGCGGCGAGTCGCGAGCAGCGAATAGAGAGTCGGTAGCGCAGACTAATTTTGTAAGAGTCTGCGGATTGCTCGATTTCAGAGGCCTGACAAGCCGCAGAGTTTCTGAAAACCGAAACTCTGCGCTACCCTACTCCTCTACTCCCAAGTCGCTACTCGCTATTCGCTAGGTTTTCATGGCACGAGAGCGTCTGGTTTCGCCTGATCTGATCTCGAAGGAAGAGGAGTTCAATCGAAGTCTTCGTCCTCCGACGTTGGTGGAGTACGTCGGGCAGAAGAAGGTGGTGGAGAAACTCTCCATCGCGCTCCAGGCGGCGCGAGGCAGGGGCGAGCCCTTGGAACACGCGCTATTCTACGGGCCTCCGGGGCTGGGTAAGACAACGCTGGCTTACGTCATTGCCCAGGCCATGGGGGCGAAGATCATTACCACCTCAGGCCCTGCACTCGAGCGCACGGGCGACCTGATGGGCATCCTCACCAACCTGGGAGAGGGCGATATCCTATTCATCGATGAGATCCACCGCCTTCCAGCGAACATCGAAGAGTTTCTCTATCCGGCGATGGAGGACTTCAAAGTGGACTTCGTAGTGGACAAAGGCATGTTTGCCAAGACGATTAACGTTCCCTTAAAAAAGTTCACCCTGGTGGGCGCGACGACGCGCGCCGGCAGTCTCTCCGCGCCACTACGGAATCGGTTCGGTCTCTTCTATCACCTGGAGTTTTACACAATCGAGGAACTGCGCCAGATCGTCGTTCGTTCGGCGCGCATTCTGGGTGCCCAGGTAGATGAATCCGGGGCCACGGAAATCGCTCGCCGGGCGCGAGGTACGCCGCGCATAGCTAATCGCCTGCTGCGGCGCGTCCGCGACTTCGCGGAGGTGAAAGGCTCCGGAGAGATCAGCGCCGAGGTTGCGCGCGGCGCACTGAATCTGGAAGGAGTTGACGAAATCGGTTTGGACGACTTGGATCGAAACTTCCTTTCGACTATCATCCGCCTGTATAAGGGAGGGCCGGTCGGTGTGGAGGCTATTTCTGCCACCCTCAACGAGGAAGTGGACACCCTGGTCGATATGGTGGAACCGTACCTTTTGCAACAGGGATTCATCAGTCGCACCAAGACCGGCCGTAAGGCGAACGAGCCGGCATACAAGCATCTGAGCCTGCCTTTGCCGGTGGCGAGCGCCCGCACGTTGTTTGATTGAAGTGCGGGACACCAGCAGTACGCTTGGGTAGTGGACTGCTTTGAAAGCACCGGCGTGAGGAAGGGGAATCGCCGTGGTATTTCGGCACTCGGTGCTATCGTTTTGATTGCTTACCGTCTTCTTGGTACACTGTGAGTACCGTTTGTGCGCGCGATATCAAGTTGACTTTGCCCGACGGGCTCGCCCGCGAGGCTGAAGCCAAGGGACTGTTGACGCCCGATGCGTTGGGAGCGGTTACTCGGTGACGAACTGCGGCGGCGTCGCGTGAATCAGCTTTTGGAAGCGAGCGACCGCCTTGCCGAGATCAGCGGTCCACCACTTACTGAGGAAGAAGTGGAGGCTGAGATCCAAGCCGCGCGAAAGGCACGGCGCGCTACCAATGCGCGTCGTCGCTGATACCAACATACTTGTCTCTGGTTTGCTGTGGCGGGGTTCGCCTCGTAAGATTCTCAACGATTCAGCTTCACACATAGAGCATACAGTGGCTTTAACGACTCACGTAACGGCAGCCTGCAGCCAATCGACCGACGCGGTCGAACCGCGTAGGTCTTTCCTCACTCCGGAGGACATCTACCGGCTCATCAAAGAACAGATTGCCCCCCGTTTTCCGGAGTTTGCCCGGTGCCGCTCCACCACGCAACTCATAGCCAGCCCCGTCTACCGTGCGCTGGAAACGGCGGTGCGCACGGTCCTTGAGAGCCCGGAGGGAGGCGACTTCACTGCCAAGCCCGCGCCCGCCCGCGATCGCTACCGCTTCCTCGCCTGGAACCTGGAGCGCGGCATCGAGTTTGACAGGCAACTCGAAGCATTCCGCAATCACGATTATCTGAAAACGTGTGATGTGCTGCTGCTCACCGAAACCGACTTGGGCATGGCGCGGTCGGGCAACCGCGCCGTCGCCCAGGACCTGGCGCGCGAACTCGGTCTTCATTACGCATTCGTGCCCTGCTACCTGAATCTGACCAAGGGATCTGGGGTGGAGTACCACGCCGAGGGAGAAAACGAACTCGGGTTACACGGCAACGCCATCCTGAGTCGCTACCCCATCCGCCGTGTGCATCCCATCCACCTCGAAAACGGCATCGACAAGATGGCGGGACGTGAGAAGCGCCTGGGACGCCAAACCGCGCTCGCCGCTGACATTGACTTCCCTAATTACTCCGTGACCGCGGTCGCCGTGCACCTCGACGCCAATTCGAGCCAGCGCCACCGGCACAACCAAATGCGGGACGTGCTTGACGGCCTGGATACCGACCGTCCGGTGATCGTGGGTGGAGACTGGAACACCTCCACTTACAACTCCTCGAGGGCTTTCCCTGCCATCTGGGGATTCTGGCTCCGGGTGTTGATGGGCGTGGACAACGTCATCCGCAACCATTATCTCCATCCATATAACCGGTTTGAGAAGGATCTGTTCAACCTGCTCGAGTCCCGTGGGTTCGACTACAAGGCATGCAACCGGCTGGGAGAGCGCACGATCTCCTACGATGCCGATGATCCCAAAACGCGCCAGAACCTCGGCGAATGGGTGCCGGGTTGGTGCTTTGCTTTCATGCGCTGGTCGCTGCGCAATCACGGCGGCAAGTGCCCGCTGAAGATCGACTGGTTCGCGACGCAGGGCATAAGCTGCGAGCAGCCTGTGGTGATCCATGACCTGCGCGAGGGCCGCCGCACGCCGCTGTCCGATCACGATGCCATTGGCGTCGACGTCAGGATTGACGATTTTCGATTGCCGATTGCCGATTGAAACACAGAGTCGGAACTCAATCGGCAATCGTCAATCGTAAATCGACAATCCTGTGAAGTCTGTCTATCTCTCACTAGGTTCGAACCTCGGGGATCGGACCGGTAACTTGCGCAAGGCGCTGGAGATGCTGAGGGCGAAGAAGATCGAAATCCGCCGCCTCTCCTGTTTCTACAAGACCGAGCCGGTGGATGTCGGCCCGCAAGCCTGGTTCGTAAACTGCGTGGCGGAAGCGGGGACAGATTTGATGCCGCTGCAACTGCTGCGCGCGTGCCAATCTGTGGAGCGCGCGCTGGGCCGTCGTCTGGGAATCCGCAAGGTACCGCGACCCATTGATATCGACATCCTGCTCTACGAGAGTTCAGTGGTCCGTTCCGTGGCGCTCGAGATTCCTCACCAGCGAATGGCCAGCCGGCGGTTTGTCCTTATTCCGTTGCGGGAGATCGCTCCGCACCTGCGGCATCCGGTCAGCCAGCAGACCATTCCGGAAATGCTGAGCGCGCTCGGGGGCGCCGGTCAAGTGATCCGGCTGAAAGAAGTTCTGAGTTCTGAATTCTGAGTTGTGAGTGTCCGAACTCCGAACTCTGAATCAAATGTGGGAGACGGAAGACCACGGCCAAAGTGACGGCCGGGTCAGGCCCAAGGGCAAGAGCTACTGTCGCTCATTGGGAACTCAGAACTCATCACTCATAACTGAGCACTTGTTATGTCGCTGATCTTCGACTCGCTGCGCTTCATCGCCATCGAAGGCCCTCTGCGGGTGGGCAAGACCAGTCTGGCGGATCTGCTTGCCGACCGTCTCCATGCGGAGCGCATCCGCGACGTTGAAGACAATCCTTTTTTGGAGGGCTTTTACAAAGACCGGCCCGGCGCCGCCTTTCAGTCACAGCTCTACTTCCTGATTGAGCGCTACAAGCAGTGGCGCGCGCTCGATCTGACATCGAGGTCCGATCGGGTGGTGATTTGCGATTACCTCTTCGAGAAAGACAAGATATTCGCCTATCTTAACCTCGGTGACGCCGAACTGAAGCTGTACAACCAGTACTATGAAATGCTCGCCGAGCAGGTTCCCATCCCGGACTTGGTGGTATACTTACAGGCGAGGCCGCAGGCGCTGAGGGAGCGCATTGCCAGCAAGAACGTTGCGGCCGAGCATCAGATTTGTGACGAATATCTGGAGGAAGTGGTCAGAGCGTACGACCAATTTTTCTTTCACTATCAGTCCACCGACCTGCTGGTGGTCGAAACGTCCGAGATGGATTTCGTCCACCGGAACGAGGATCTTCAGGAACTGCTGAGACGACTAAGCCAGCCGGTCAAAGGAACGCAATACTTCTTGCCGCTTGGATCCGCGCCGACGGACTGAGACGGGGTGTCTGAGGAGCTGCACGGGCCTGAGGCTTTTTGCCCTCAGCCTTTCAGCGGCGACTCGCAAGTTAACCCTCTCCGTCCAGGCGAGCGAAGGCCCACTCGGGCTTCCTGGCCAGCGCATCGCGAGCGCTGGCGCAATGACCTGCGACGGAGAGGGTTTTTGTTTGCGCGATGAGCTATGAACGCAGTGTGACGAACCAAGTTCACTTTTGACTCTCGACTTCCCTTTAGGAGGCTGCCATGGACCCCAAGTTTGAGGCCGTGAGCAAGGTTACCGTTCCCCATGTCCTCGATCGCAAGCTCCACGGTGAGAAGATCACCTGTCTGACCGCTTACGATTACCCCACAGCTCGGCTGGTGGACGAGGCCGGAATCGATCTGATCCTGGTGGGAGATTCTCTCGCCGAAGTCGTACTGGGGTACGGTTCGACGATTCCCGTCACCGTCGACGAGATCCTTCACCATTTGCGTGCCGTGCGGCGCGCGACGCGTCGAGCCTTGCTCATCGCTGACCTGCCTTTTGGCGCCTATCATGTGGACGGTGTTGAAGCGCTCAAGTCGAGCGTTCGCTTCCTCAAGGAGGGAGGCGCCGAGGCGGTCAAGATCGAGGGTGGAAAGAAGCGGGCATCGCTGATCCGGCGGATGGTGAACGCGGAGATTCCCGTCATGGGGCACATCGGGCTTACGCCTCAGTCTCTCCACGTCTTGGGCGGCCACCGGGTGCAGGGAAGGACGCCCGAGTCGGCGGTGCAACTCCTCACCGACGCCCAAGCGGTCGAAGATGCTGGCGCTTTTGCTTTGGTGGTTGAGGGCGTGCCGCGGGAACTGGCGGCCATCATTACCCAGCGATTGCGGATCCCGACCATTGGCATCGGGGCCGGGCCGGATTGCGACGGCCAGGTCCTTGTGGTTCATGACCTCCTGGGCTTAAGCTTTCAGCGCCCTGCCAAGTTCGTCCGCTCGTATGCGGACCTTAAAGCTACTCTGTCCGACGCCTTCGCGCGTTTTCGTGAGGACGTTCTGGCAGCACAGTATCCCAGCGACACGGAGTCCTACCACTGGTCTCGGAGCCAGCGTGAGCAGTTTGAGAAGGAGAGTGCAGCAAAGGCCTAAGGGAAGAATTGTGAATAGTGAATGGCCCATAATCCAGTACGCCTGCGCTCCCCCATTGGGAACGGCCTGATGCGAGTCAATTTACCATTCATTGCTCACAATTGAATCTGCGAAATGGACCTGATCACTTCCCTTACCGAGATGAGGGCGTTTTCGCGACGGGCTCGATCTGAGGGCAAGAAGTTGGCGCTCGTCCCCACAATGGGGGCACTGCATAAGGGGCACTTGAGCCTGGTGGGGCGCGCCATAGAAGAGTGCGACGCGGTCGTCGTTTCCGTCTTTGTAAATCCGACCCAGTTTAGCGTGGAGGAAGACTTGGCGCGGTACCCGCGGGACCTGGCCGGCGACCTAGTGACCCTGAGGCCACTGCGCGTCGATGTTGTGTTTTCGCCCTCAGCCGTCGATATGTACCCGAAGGAGTTCCAGACTTTCGTCGAACCCGGAGCGGTAGCCGTCCCCCTGGAGGGGGTATGCCGGCCAGGCCACTTTCGGGGTGTTGCCACCGTGGTTCTAAAGCTCTTCAACATCGTCGACCCCGACGTCGCGTACTTCGGACAGAAAGACTTCCAGCAGACCTTGGTTGTCCGGCGATTGATCGAGGACCTGAACCTGGCAGTCAAACTGATCGTCTGCCCGATTGCACGCGAGCCGGATGGGCTCGCAACAAGTTCGCGCAACGCGTACCTGAGCGCCTCCGAGAGGGAGGCTGCCTCTGTGCTCCATCGCAGCCTTAGGCGCGCTGAAGAACTCTTCAGGGCTGGGGAAACGAAGGCGGCAAGAATTTCGGAGGAGATGCACAAGGTTCTCGCCACCGAACCGCGGGCAAAAGTGGAGTACGTCGCTATGGTCGAACCCGCGCGTCTGCAGCCCATCGATCTGGTTACGCCGGGCTCTGTGGCGCTGGTCGCAGCGCGGATTGGTGCGGTGAGGCTGATCGACAATACTGTCCTCGGCTCGCCGGGAGGGCATGATGATGGAAGGCGGACGGGCGGCGGTAAGCGGTAGATTCAAACCGGGACCACGCGTTACTGGCTTGGTTTCTTGAACTTGGCGTCGTCGACGGGAACGTTATACTTTACCTCGCTCACTTTGATGATGTAATCAAAGTCGGCGCTGCTCTGGCGGATGGTAAAGGCCACCTTAACACCCTCTACCTCGCGGTAGTCCTGAAATTGGGAATTCACGATGGTCTTGCCCTCATCGGGGACGTCGATCGGGACTTCGCTTTGAACGAGTAGGCCGCTCTCGGTATCGAAGTACATCTTTTCCGAGCTGCCGTCCTCTCGCGGCGCCTCCACGACATAGGCTTCACGATCCCCGACTTTCTCCTTGCCCTTTAGGTTAATCTTGGGATAGAGCTCCTTAAGACGGATGTCCCGATAAAAATCAGATTCGAGCTTCATGGCCGCGAGATCGGGAGGGCTCATGTCACTGGGCCCTGAGTCAGGATCCCAATTCCAACCCACAGTGCCGTCGAACCCACGCTGGCTGGGCCCATTGCTGGGAATATTAATCATTTGCATCTCCTTGTTGGGCGCTTTCCTGTATGTCTCCATCGATCCGGTCTCGCCGGTCGACGGCACGTCCACCTTTCCCTTGATGACCACCGTCGTCACCTTCTCAATCGCGGCCTTGCCGCCAAGGGCCTGGACGTACTTGTCCAGCACTTGGTCCACGGTCGGCATCGAGTCGGCGCCCGCCGGATCTGCCCAGCGCAGCGGGCTCTTCAAAATCACCATTACCGCAAGGCACAGCAAGACCTTGTTTGCTGGTTCCCTCATGTCGTCGTCTCCTTGTTAGGTCCAAAGTATGACTGTCGAGAACGCGACCTATCCAGTAAGATAGTAACGTCGCTTAGGGCGAACTCGATTTCGAGCTCACGAAGCCTCGAGCAGACAGAAATCATACGACCAAACGAATGGAGAGTCACCCTCCAGTATCAGGAAAGTACCGCGGCGCATGGACCGAAGGGAGCCGCCGACCTGAACCGACATCTGCCGCATCGCCGGATGGCGTGGATGGCGCAAGAGATCATGCCGTGTCCACCTTTCGCTATCTTTTCAGCCCCGAAGTCCACGTGTATGCATCATCGATCGCTGCGAACGCCCTTCTTACGTTTTTTCCTTTTGCCTTAATCGTGCTCACAGTGTGCCGGCGGTGGCTTCACTGGGAGAGTGGCTTTCAGGTGACGCTCCAGCTCTTACGAGCGAACCTGCCCACCGGCGCTGATTTCGTGGTCCGCAACCTCCTCGTTTTGGTCCAAGGCCATCGCCGCCTCCAAGTGATGTCCGTGGCCATGATCCTGTTCACCGCGTCCGGAATCTTTCGTCCTCTTGAGGTTGCCCTTAACAAGGTATGGAGCATCGAACGGAACCGGAACTATCTCCACAACCAGGCAGTTTCTCTACTTCTCACCGTGGTTGTTAGTCTTCTGGCCCTTTTTGCCATTCTGGTGATCGCTGGTGCAGAATCGTTTGCCAAAGTACCGCCAGCGTTGATATCAACCGGGGGTCCCACCACGATAGTCTGGCGCGGTTTGATGGACGCCGTGGTGTTACCCTGCCTTGTTGCTATCTTCTTTGTGACCTACTATGTCTTGCCCAACGGTAAGGTACCGCCTGGGCCACTGTTCTCCGCCGCTCTCGTGGCGGGTTTGGTCACCGAAGCTGGCAAATTTGTTTACCACCTCACTCTTCCCTTGTTCAAGTTCCGCGAAGTTTACGGCCCGTTCGCACTGTCGGTGACCCTATTGTTCTGGGCGTTTCTGGGAGCGCTTGTCCTGCTTGCGGGCGCTCACCTGTCGGCCCGCATCTATTTTCGCAGCCGCGCTCAGCTGCAACCGGCTCGAAGAAAGCCGGCGACAACGGGATCTGGCATTCTGAACATCACGCCATAGAGTCCTGTTTGTCGGCGGTCGGCTTGGTCTGGTTAGATATGGTCGCGAAGCAGGAAATCGTCAACCTTCCGCGGACGCTCGCGGACACTCTGGAAAAAGGTCAAGCTGAATACGAAGTGGTGTTGCGCCGGACACGGTGGGGAGACGGACCCATCTACTTGCTGGGGGCAGGAACCTCGTGGCCCGCGAGTCTCACCGGTGTTCACGCGTTTGAGACGCTGCCCGGTTGGCCGGCAGTGGCGCGCTCGCCCGCGGGCTTTGCCGCCTACTCCATGACGCTGCTCAGGCCGGGCTTGGTCGTGATCGCTGTCTCGCCCTCTACTGAAAGCTCCCCAGTATGGGAGGTCGCTCGAGCAGCTAAGGCGCGTGGCGCGACTCTCTTGATCCTGACCAACAAACCGGAAAGCCCCCTCGCCGGGATGGGAGGCGACGTACTACGGTTGCGGACTGACAGCGAGGGAAGTGGAGCTGCAGTCTGCGAGCAGGCCGCGATGAGTTATCTCGGTCTGATCGCCGCACGCATTTTCAGGAAACATCAACCTCAATTCGAAGTGTTGGCAGAGGAGTTCCGCAAGCTGCCGGGAGAGACCGAATGGATGCTGCACCAGATGTCAGATGCGGTAAGCTCCTTTGTTTCCGAAGTGATGACCAGCCGAACCGTTCATGTCCTTGGCGGCGGTTTCTATCAGGCGAGCGCCGTCCAGGCGGAACACCTTTTCCGAGAGCTCGGTATTCGGGCCCAGGCCTTGGAGCCAGCTGAATCCGTCTTCCTCGACCGTCTCGATCGGGATTCGGTTCTCCTCGCAGTGTCCGGCTCACGCTGCCGAGTGAAGAACGGCATTCATGAAGTATTGAAACGAATTCGCAATTCCGGCGTGAAGATTCTCTCGATCACAGACAGCAACGATCGGGAGCTTACTGAGATCTCGGCGCTAGCGCTGCTGCTTCCCAGCTTGACTGAGATGGTTGGAGCAGTGGTCGCGAGCTTCGTGATTCATTGCGTGGCCTATCAGATGGCCTACCGTTTGAGACGGGGGAGCTGCATTTGAGCCAGGGAACCAGGTGCCAGAGTGTTCCAAACAGGCACAAGGGCACCAGGGAGGTTAGTTTTAGAAAACCGTTAATTTACCGAAATAGACTATTGACTAGAAGACTCTATTCTGTTTAAATGTTGCCATGAATATTGGAAAAAGATTAAAAACGCTGCGAGAAGCCAAAGGGCTGTCCCAGGGCGACATCGAGAGACGCTCCGGGCTGCTTCGTTCCTACATTTCCCGGGTCGAGAGTGGCTACACCGCACCTTCGCTGCCGACCCTGGAGAAATTCGCCAAGGCTTTGGAAATCGAGCCCTACCAACTCCTTTACGAGAGCCAGGGCCGTCCCAAGTCTCCCCGGATTCCCGCTCGACCAAGCGTTGCCAAGCCGGTCCTGAAGTTGGGCAAGCTGTACGACAATATGTCGACGTCGAACCGCAAGCTGCTGTTGGTTCTGGCGTCGCAGTTGGCCAAGGTGTAGCTGCATCTGGCGTTGCTTGCGATGAGCTCTCGCGACGCGCGCTGTAGGTCTTGGGTCAGACAGAATTAGAGAGTGGCGTGGGCGACTCGCGGAACCTCGCCGCGGCGTGCCCTTGTCCCTTTGTCGACATGAGGTCAGGGGGAATTCCGAAGGGCGCATCACTTTGGGGCTGAAGTCCCAGCCTCAGCCCTCACCTGCCTGAGGAACGTTCCTACTAGAATGAAGATGATCCCAGTTCAAGGGATAGGAGTGGCGTTCCTCTCTGCTATCATGGGTGTGATGTGGCATGCTGACCGGGACTTCACGTGAGACTGCGAAAACGACCACAGCAACGATCTTCGCTTTCCAGGCCCCTGCTGATCCTAAGCGGCGTCGTCGGCTTGGCCTTACTCCTATGGCCTCCGAGGTCGCTGCGAAGTGAAAACTTTGTATTTTACCTTTCCAGCGGTCACAAAGTTGTGCCGGTAACTCTTATTGACAACGCGCGCTATTTGCCCCTCCTCCAGGTCCTGGGTGTGATCGGTACGGTGAGCAATGTACAGTCCAAACGTAACTTGCTCAAGCTGCAACTAGAGGCGATGGAGATGGAATTCCGCGCCGGAGACAACAAGGTGCGGGTAAACAGAGAGCAACTAAAGCTCGAGAACCCGGTTCGGGTCGCAAGTGGCGAATGGATGGTACCGTTGGATTTTCTGTATGCTGTCCTCCCTAGGCTCACGCGACAGAACCTCGAATACCGGGCAGGAGACAGGCGGATGTTCGTAGGAGACCTGAAACCGACCACGTTCTCCGTGCGGCTCGATCCGATCGCGAACGGCGCGCGGCTGAGCCTGCAGTTCACCGGGAAGGTCACGGTCCAGACCGCGGCGCGCAACGGCAAGTGGATCATTTATTTGCGCGATCAAAATCTCCAACCCCTCGAACCGGCGTACCGGTTTCAGAGTCCTTACGTTAGTGACTTGCAGTTTGACGATCAGGACGGCGTGCCCAAGCTGATTGTGACCCCGGCAGCAGCGGGCCTGGACCTTTATCCTAAGCTTAGCGACGAAGGACAGGCCCTAACCGCTGATATCGTGAAGCCGGCGCCGGTGGTTGCTCAGCAACCGCAGGTGAGTCCGCCTGCTGCTCCACCCACGCCGGGCGCCGTCCGACCCGCTGCTCCCACCGCGCCCGCACAAACCGAGCCCACGCCGGCCCCTCAACCGGTGTTACCGTCCGTCGTTCTCGACGCTGGCCACGGCGGGGAAGACACCGGTGCGCGGAGCCGGGATGGCATTAATGAAAAGGACTTGACCCTGCAGCTGGTAGAGCGCGTCCGGCAGGGGATGATCTCGACCCACAAGTTCCGCGTTGTTCTGACCCGAGCCGGAGACACTAACCCCACCTTTGACCAGCGCGACGTGACCGCCAATGCCGC
The DNA here is from genome assembly GCA_035490955.1 of Terriglobia bacterium. GTDB lineage: Bacteria > Acidobacteriota > Terriglobia > UBA7540 > UBA7540 > DATJKY01. The sequence goes on from DATJKY010000466.1 coordinate 12,879, forward strand.
TCACCCTGTGGCGTTTGTCACGTTTCACGCCGGCAACATGGGCAATCTTTCACCTTGCGCTGCGGTTTATACCTACGCGGTGAGGCCCGGACTGCCGTCGCTCGCGAGCGACCTTTCCCCGATCTTCACGCCGTGGCAGGCGGCCCAGCAAAAGGACCTTCCGCAAAGCGAAAAGCTAGCGGAGGCGGTGGCAGAGCAAATCGCTCAGATCACAGAGCTGGCCAGAAGCAGCTCATGGACCGCTCCAGTGCGCCAACTTCGCAGCGTGGACGCTCCCGCCATCGCCCTGGAGGTGGGAACCCTGGCCCCGGAGTTCGACGGGGTCGCCTTGACTGATCCTGACTTCTTGCAGCGTGTTGCCGATGCTCTGGTGCAGGCAGTCGTAAAGTTTGCCCCGCCCTAATTATGTCACGACGAGCAAAAATCCTCGTGGTCGTGGTCGTGGGGGCGCTGGCCGCCGCGCTGCTCTACCTGCGTGTACTGGCCACGCACATCTTCTTTGAAGACGCCCAGCACACAGAGCAGGCCGCTCGCGCCCAGTTGAACGCATCCGCCCTGGAGTCCGAATCAGGCGGCAAGCAGTCGGTCACCCTGTATTTCCCATCCTCGTCGAACCAGGAGAAGCTGGTTGCCGAGGGCCGCTCCATGACCATGGCAGCAAACGACAGCGATCGGATCCGTCAGATTGTACTTGCTCTCATCGCGGGTCCGACACAGGGCGGTGGCCGCCCACTGCCTCCCTCCGCAGACGTGCGCGCCGTTTTCTTGACCCCTGATGGAACCGCCTATCTCGACTTGTCCAGCTCGGCACTGGGCGGTTTTCTGCCCGGAATCGAAAGCGAGACCCTGGCTATCTACTCCATTGTGAACTCTCTGGCCTCCAACGTTCCCGCCGTGAAGAGGGTGAAGATTCTCGTGCAAGGCCAGGAGGCCGAGACCTTGGACGGCCACGCCGACCTGACGGGCGAGTTTGCTCCGGACATGTCGCGAGTGCAATAGAAGATATGTCATCCACACCAAAAACGCTGACGGGTCTGCTCTATTCCGGGGGAAGGTTGATGCGAACGGACCAACGCTCGCCGACGGCACTCAGGTCAGTGGAAATCGTGCCCAACTATATCTCCAGTGCGGAAGGCTCAGCGTTGATCCGTCTGGGGGAGACCCAAGTGATTTGTACGGCCTCGGTGGAAGACGGCGTGCCTGCCTTCCTGAAAGGCATGGGCAGGGGCTGGATCACCAGCGAATACGCCATGATCCCTCGCTCGACCGAGACGCGCACCCCACGTGAGGTGTCGCGAGGGCGGCAGGTGGGCCGCACGATGGAGATCCAGAGGCTGATCGGGCGCTCCCTGCGCGCAGTCACCGATCTTGAGCGCCTGGGCGACCGAACCATTTGGGTCGATTGCGACGTTGTCCGGGCCGACGGCGGCACTCGCACTGCCTCCATCACGGGATCCCTTGTCGCCATGGGATTGGCGTTCCAAAAGTTGCTCGCGCTGAAGGCCTTGCGAAGTATTCCCCTCAAGGACTATGTCGCCGCGATTAGCGCCGGGATTGTGGGTGGCGAAGTCTTGCTCGACCTCAACTACGCCGAGGACTCCAACGCCGAAGTCGACATGAATCTGGTGATGACCGGCAGCGGCCAACTGGTTGAGGTTCAGGCCACTGCCGAAGGGAAGCCTTACACTGCCGAGGAGCTCAACGGCCTCCTTGATGTGGCACGTCCCGGCATCAAGAAGCTCATTGAACTCCAACGCTCGATCCTCGGATTGGAAATTGGAAACTGGAAATAGAAACTGGAAAATCGAAAGCCCACTCGTCACTCGTTACTTTATTTGGCGTCTGGCAATCCGGGAAAGCTCCGAGAGTTTCAAGAGGCGGCCCGCGACCATGGGATCGCGGTTAAGGCCGTTCCGGCCATCGCCAGCCTGCCGGCGTGTGTCGAGGACGGAGCCACGTTTGAAGCCAACGCTCGCAAAAAAGCGCTTCACTATAGCACTCAATGCGCAGGTTTGGTCTTTGCTGACGACTCGGGCCTGTGCGTCGAGGCACTAGGCGGCGCGCCCGGTGTTTACTCGGCTCGCTTCGCCGGGCCCAAGGCGGACGACGCCGCCAACAACGACAGGCTGATTGCTGAGCTCGGCAGCTTCTCCTTCCCGGAACGCGCCGCGCATTATGTTTGCGTCATCGCGCTTGCCGCGAGCGGCGAGATCCTGGCGGTCACGGAGGGTCGGGTCGACGGCATCATCCTCGACGCACCCCGCGGCTCTGGCGGCTTCGGATACGACCCTTTGTTCCTGTACCCTCCGTTCGGCAGGTCGTTCGCAGAACTCACTCCAGGGGAAAAGTTCGGCATCTCGCACCGCGGCGCGGCCTTTCGCAAACTGCTGGGCTACCTCCAAGAGTGGTATCCTATGCGCCATGACCGCAAAAACGAAACGAACAAACAAGGCTCAGTCGACTGACAGGGCCCGAGCTCGCCTAAAAGACTATACTTCGCCGGCACGATTGTTCGAGATCTTCACCGGGCTCGACCGGCTCTTCCCCCAGGCGCAGTGCGCTCTGCGACATGAGAACGCATTTCAGTTGCTGGTGGCGACGATTCTTTCCGCTCAGTGTACCGACGAACGCGTCAACAAGGTGACGCCAGAGCTCTTCCAGAAATACCCGACGCCGCAGGATTTCGCTGCTGTGCGCCCGGAAGTGTTGCAACCGGACATTCGCTCCACCGGCTTTTTCCGTAACAAAGCGCGAAGTATCGTCGGGGCTTCCAAGAAAATCGTTGCGGACTTCGGTGGGAAGGTGCCTGACAGCATGGAGGCGTTACTCACGTTGCCGGGTGTGGCCCGCAAAACGGCCAATGTGGTTCTCGGTACCGCCTACGGCGTGGCCACAGGCGTCGTTGTCGATACGCACGTGTTTCGCGTCGTCCATCGCCTGAAACTCTCGAAGGGAAAGACACCGGAACAGGTGGAGCACGACCTGATGGCAATCGTGCCGAACGAACGGTGGATTTCCTTCCCTCACCAACTGATCTGGTTCGGCAGGAGGATTTGCCAGGCGCGCAAGCCTCTGTGCGTCGAATGCCCCATCGAACGGGTTTGCGACTCGGGTGACAAGGTGTGGTGGAGCAAGCCACTCGAGCACAGGGTCCGTCGCCACACGTAAGGGCACCCACAAGGGGTGCCCCTACGTGGGCATGCCATGAGGAATCGATCTCCTAGTCCGGCTAGCCTAGCTAGGCTATGGAGTGGGAAGGGTGTTCTGGGCTTGCAGAGGCTTGCTGCGCGTTGGCCAGAGACGGGCGGCCTCCGGCAGCCGCGTGAGCCGAGAAGCAGGGAGCAATTGAATGTCATCCCTTTCCAGCTCGGGAAGGAACTGCACCAGAGCGCTGATGGTGGTCGGGTGCGGATGACCGATGGCGATGGCCGTCCCCTGCTCCTCGAGCACCCGGCGGAGTTCCCTCAGCTGCCCCAGCGTGTAGCTTGTCGTCTCCGTGTCATCAAGGAAGACGGAGCGGTAGAACGCCGGCAGTTGCATCCGGCGGGCCACCTCGAGGGCTACAGTGTCCGGCGTCGTGCGGCTATCCACAAAGTAGAGATGGCGCTCGCTGAAAACTTGCATGACCTCACCCATCAGTTTCGCGTCGGCAGTCGCTCGCGACCCCATGTGGTTGTTCACACCCGCGGCGTGGGGGACGGAGGCCAGGTCCGACTCGATGGTACGCCTGACCGCGAAGCTTGTCATGCCTACCTCCAGCTCGTCAGGGCTCGTCTTTGCTGGCGAGCCTGGCTCCGGTTGCATGGGCAAGTGCAACATCACCTCGCGGCCGGCCCGGTGCGCTTCCTCAGCGATCTGGGTGGAGTGGCTGAGATGAGGCATGACAGAAAATGTCAAGGCATAGTTAAGTTGGAGGAGTTGGCGAGCAGTACTAAGATCCCCTCCCAGATCATCGATGATAATCGCGGCGCGGCGAATCTGCGGGACTTCGCGGAGGCGCCAGCGGCAAACCCTCTCGTCGCCGTGCAGGATTTCCAGCTCCACCGACTGCCAACGATGTGGCGAGGGAATTTCGATGATCCTGGCTTGGAGTCCTTCCTTCTCGGACTCGCTCCGGGCGACGCTCACTACCGCTCCGAAGGCTGATGGGACGGCCACCATCTCCCCATCATTGCCGCTGGGTTGGGTGGTGTTGGCAATCGCCTCCTTTTTGATCCAGATGCCGGAACCGCCGGTGCGCTCCATTACACTCTGGAGGCGGTTGGCGGCTAACTGCCCGTCGATCGTGCCACCGCCCCTGTCCGGCGAGGTTATGACTTTCGTAACAGGCGGGGTGTGGCTGGCTCCATCGCCGCGGCTCACGACCCGTTCCCGTGTTGGTGACTCACGGCAAGCATTGAGGTAGAAAGCGGCGAATGCGGCGCAAGCAAAGACTGCTGCCAGGGCGCAGACATAAATTCGAGCGCTGGGAGTGCGGGGCGAGATACGCGGGGAACGCCGTCGGCGAGTGGGTGGTTTGGTCCTTGTCCTGAGGCGCGAGGACACCGTTTCAGGCAGCCTTAGCCGCGTGGTGATAGGGTCGCAATGTCTCGGCGGCCTTAGCCGGAGCAACCTTCTGCTTCAGTATCTCGATGGCCTTGCGAAGCTGCGGATCGTCATTCTCTCCAAAGTGCTCGGGGGGCTCGGGGTTCACTTCCTCCTCCGCAGTCTCCTCTCCGGACGGCGAGAGCACACTGGGAGTGACTCCGTTATCCTGAATGGCCTTGCCGTCTGGTCCGTAGTACTTCGCGATGGACAGCAGCAACCCTGAACCATCACCTACTGGAATAGGCTTCTGGACAACGCCGACGCCGAAACTGGGCGAGCCTACCACCTCCGCCCGCTTGTTGCCCAGCATCGCATCCGCCACCAGTTCTGCAGGCCCGGCGGTGGAGTGGTTGATGAGCACCACGACCGGCATGGCGAATACCGTTCCGTTAGACTTGGCCGTGATGTCCTGGCGAGGGCTGCGTTGCCCCTGCGTGTAAGCAATCAGGCCGGACTGCAGAAAGAGGCTCGCTGTGTCCACCGCTTCTTGGACCTCGCCTCCGGCGCAGTTGCGAAGATCGAGCACCAGTTTGTCAGCCCCACCGGCGGTAAGTCCCTTCACCTTGGACGCGATCTCGGCTGCTTTACCTTTATTGAATGTCACCACGCGCACGTATCCCGTTCTGTCATCAACCATCTTCGCCAGGGTCTGCGGCTCACTTAGGACGGCCCGTGTCACGGTGACCTTTTGGGGCTCGCCACGCGCCTCCCCAACCACCCACAAATTCACCTCCGTTCCTGGTTCGCCGGCCAGCTTGCGCATGATCTGCACTACGGACATCTCGCGCGCGGGCATCGCTTCCACACGGTCAATTAAGTCGCCCGTCTTGATGCCCGCTTTCTCAGCGGGACTTCCGGGAAGCACCGCCACCACGGTCGCAAAACCATATCGCTTGGAGAGAAAGATGCCGATACCCGCAGGTCCAGGCTCCGGATGTTCAAGGTATTCCTGATATTCCTGTGCAGTAAAATAAGTGCTGTAGGGATCGAGCGCTTCCAGCAGGCCGCGGATCGCCCCCCCGGTGACTTTGTGGAGGTCGGGTTCAGTCACGTAGTCGCTCCTGATGCGCGAGAGGACTTCGCTGTACACGCCGAGATTCCGATAGGTCTGATCGCTGGAGGAGTCGGCCCTACCGAAGAGGCTTCCGACCACAATGTAGAGCACGAGAATTGAAGAAATGGAAATCAGGATTATGCGAATCCGCTTCATGCGGTTACTTGCTCCTTTCGACGCAGCCTACACCCCGACCACCACAGTATACCATGAAATCGCGTCCAATCGGATAGGTCCACGCCGGCCTTTTAGAGTCTGTGTGAAAACTAGCGACTGTGCCCCAGCGCCGTGCGAAAGGGCTTAGCCTTCCGGGGAGGGGCTAGAAAAGGATGAATAAACAAAGGGTTTGGCGCCGCGCCGGAAAGCCGTAGAAGCTGTGAAAAGATCGTTGGCCACCGGCCGATGCGGCTGCGCCGCCTGCTGTGCGGAAAGCCTTCGGCTTTCCGGCAAGCGGCTGAGCCCAAAGAGTTTAATCTTAAGTCTGCGGTCCCGAAAGGGACGAGCCATTCGGCACAGCAGGCGGCAGAGCCACG
>DATJKY010000467.1:0-12225 GCA_035490955.1 Terriglobia bacterium
CGCAGGACCATTTCCCCTTTTGCCCATTTCCCCTCTTACCCGGCCGTGGCCGTTTCCCCTTTTCCCCATTTCTCCTTTGCCCAAACCATGACCATTTCCCCTTTTTCCGACCATGGCTCAAGCCGAATCCTTAATGGATACAAATGTTGCGCCGGCGCCCCGTCCCTCCGAGTCCTGCGGAGCGCGGGCTGCGGAGCGGGGCGACGGTCTCGGACAATCCTTAATGGAACGTCAATGCTATCATCGTTGAGTCAGTCCGGTCACAGGGAAACGGGTAACGGGGAAGAGGGAGAAGCCTTCAAGCTTCGAATTTCGAATTTCCAGTTTCCGGTTTCGAAAGCGGCCGACTCCTTGCCAAAGAAAGGAAGTACGCCATGAAGCCGAAGACCCCGGACCTAGCCGGCGAGTTTGTGACGCAAGCCAGACATTCTCTCGGCGAACATCACCTGCCCCGAATCCTGGAATGCCTCAAGATGCTCTCGGACGAGGACATTTGGTGGAGGCCGCACTCCACCTCAAACAGTGCCGGTAACCTCGTGCTTCATCTTTCCGGCAACGTCCGTCAATGGATCATCTCCGGCCTGGGCGGTGAGCCGGACCGACGCGAGCGCGATAAGGAGTTTGCGGAGCGCGGTCCAATGGCCCGGCGCGCGCTGGCGGCGCGGCTTCGCGGTACGGTAGTCGAAGCCGGCAAGGTGCTCAAAGAACTAGGTACCCACGAGCTCATGCACGTATACGCCATTCAGGGTTTCCGCGTCACAGGGCTTGAGGCTGTAGCTCACGTCGTCGAACACTTCGCCTATCACACCGGTCAGATCATCTACATCACCAAACTGAGACTCGGTGAGGACCTCGGGTTCACGCGCCTTCCGGGGGCAAAAAAGAAGGGAGGAAAGCGGCATCGCCTTTCACAGGTCTAATAGAAGCTGAGTCCGCGAAGCGGGCGACGTCCTCTCGCCCACGGCGCAAGCCGTGGGACCGGGGCGCCGAAATTTTTTCTTTCAGCCCCCTTTGGGGGGCGACTTCTGGCCCAAAGTCAAAGGAGTCTCCCGTGTCCCACACCTACACCAATTTGGAGAAATATTACGAACATAAGTACTAAGACGGACGGACCTGTGCCGCGAGCAGTACGAGGGTGCCGGGCGGTACCGTTACACCGTTGATATTTCGACCCTGGCGATCGAAGAAGAGCAGCCCCTTCAGTATCAAGGTGGACTGGGGCACGAGGCTGCTAAGGCCAGCTACGTTCACGAAGTTGGTCTGGCTATCGGTAAAAACCATAACGGGCGCACGCTGAAACATGGTCCCGCAGGGAACGAAGACGAAGGCCCCGGACTTGTCGTCGGAGCCAACCTGAAGCAGGGAGGTGAAACTCCCCTGGTAGGCTTGCGACTGCAAGTAAATGGAGTCGGCGGCGATGGTGGTGAGAACAGAAGAGCCTGAGCCGCTCAGGGGCGCGGTAAAGACTCCGTGCACCGCAACCTCCTGGCCCACCGTCAGAGACGTAGGACCAAACTGGAGGCCGCCCGGATGGCCGACGCGCCCAGCATCGCCGTACACTGTGAAAGGTGCAGGCGGTGTCGGAACTGGGGCGGGCACGGTGTTCACGGTAACCACCGAATCGAGCGGAACGTTCGGCGCACCGAACTGGACGTCGGGTTGCTCCTCGCGCACGAAGAGGGTGAACTGGGTGGCGTTGCCATTGGAGTCCGTGGTGACGGAAAGGATGGGCCCCAGGAACCCAGCCTTCTGTTGAGCCACGTCCTCCTGGTCTTCCAGTTCTGCCGCAGTGGCCACCCAATTTCCCTTCGAGTCGACATAGCCATCCGCATTTCCAAAGCTCCCGGTCAGCAGGGTGTTCAAGGGAAGCGTAGGGCACGTGGGCTGTGGACCTGTCATGGGACCGCAAAGCTGGGTAGCGGCGATCAGGTTGATCGCCACTGCGGGACCCGAAGCCGGGGCCCCTGCGGCCGGAGCAAGCGATGGCGACAGGAGTTGCATGGTAAATCCCCCAGTAAAGGGCGTGCCGTTAGCGCTCAAACTGGTCGTGCTCGTGGTCACACTTTGCACGAAGCCCCGCGCACTGGTATCCCCGAAGCCCTGGTTAGGTGAGGCAGTGAGGGCCGCAAAGGCCAGGGTCGGGGTGATGGCTGCGGTCAACGTGCCCGTCGAGCTGACTTGGAACTGGATGGAACTTAGCATGTTGAACTCTATCCCCAGGCCGGCCACCTGTCCCTGAGTCACCATGAGAGGCGGATTAACGGCAAAGGTGGGCGCAGTGCCAGGTAACGTTGCAGGGACCGTACGAATCGGCGGGTTCTGGGTGGGATCGTAGATCACCAAGGTCGGAGTCGACATAACCAATTGGCCCTGGTTGTAGGCTTCCGCAATCATCGTGTTGGTTCCCAAGACGGTGTTCGCGTCCCTCCAACCGGCGAAGTTGAAGGTGGGTGTGCTGTTGACAGGGAGCCCATGTCCCATACCAGGTCCGGTCACAGGGGTCAAAACCACGTCCGTGATGAGTACGTGAAAGCTCAGAATGTCGCAAGAAGGCAAATCTCCAATGAATGTGAACACGGTTCCCGAGCCAGGCGTCGGACTTGAACTGGAACCGCAGTTCAGGAACAGCACCGCGACCAGCGTCAACATCAAAAACACGCCCAGCAGACGCCTTACAGGCTGCTGCAAAAGGGGCCCGCCGCGGGGGGTCATGCTGAGCAGTCGCCGCAGCGACAAGCATCTGCTGTTACTCATTGAAGACAAACAAAAAGCAGATCCCTCTCCCGCCACGGCGGGATCGTGGTGACGTCGTTGGGCGTTATTCAGCAGGTTGCTAAACATTACGTACTCTTCTCCTCTGCGGCCGAGGCTACCCTCAACCGGCGCCGATCTGGCCTTATGTTCACGAACCTGCGCGAAGTGCGGCAGAATGTCGACTTAGAGCCTTCTCTTGAGATGGCGAAAAGAGCGGTGTGGGTTATCCGCGCTGCAACCAACAAGGCCCTAACAGGAAGTATACCCCGATTCTAGAGTTGGCATGATATACTCCCGGCATGCCAAGAATCGCCCACCACCCGCCGGGGGCGTTCTGCTGGATCGAGCTAGCGACCACGGATCAGAACGCCGCCAAGAGTTTCTATGGTTCCCTGTTTGGATGGTCCGTCAAAGACTTTCCCATGGACCCGGACAATTTCTATTCGATGTTCCAGCTCGAGGGTTCGGACGCCGCGGCGGCGTACACGCTGCGCGCCGAGCAGCGAGCTCAGGGCGTTCCGCCACACTGGATGCTCTACGTCGCAGTCCAGAGCGCCGATGACGCTGCCAGTCGTGCTGCCGAGCTCGGGGGTACCGTGCTAGCCCCGGCCTTTGACGTCTTCGATGTCGGACGCATGGCCGTGCTGCAAGACCCGACGGGCGCCACGTTCTCCGTCTGGCAGCCAAAGCAACATACCGGCATTGGAATTGCGGGCGTCGACGGGACGCTATGCTGGGCGGACCTCAGCACGCCTGACCAGGCGCGCGCCGGGGAGTTCTACTCCCGGCTATTGGGGTGGACCATAGGGAAGGAAGACGAGGGTGGTCACGGCTACTTCCACATAAAAAATGGCGAAGAGTTCATCGGCGGCATTCCTCCCGCCAAGCATCGCGACCCCAAATCCCCGCCCCACTGGCTGGCCTACTTTACGGTCTCCGACTGTGATGCCGCGGCCGCCAGGGCCAAAGAACTTGGCGCCAGGTTCTATGTGGCTCCGACAACCTTTGAGGACGTGGGTCGGTTCGCGGTCCTGGCGGACCCCCAAGGAGCCGTGTTTGCGATCTTCCAGGCCTCAAGGCGCGGCTAGTGCCGTCCATACCGACACCCTGACCGTCGCGTGGTCTAGCTTCGGTAGCTGTGCACCGCACAGCAGGGAAGGATTGCGCGCTGCACCTGCGGGAGCCGTCCCGGTGACTGATCTCCACACCGGCCCTGAAGTGAAGTTGGAGACTGACGTTACTGTGCCTGATCCTATCGTGACTGCGAACGCAGAGAAGCAAGACGTGTACGGTATCACGGACATCATGAAGATTCTGCCCCACCGGTATCCCTTTCTCCTGGTGGATCGCATCACGGAACTCGAACCCAAGCGCATCGTGGGCATCAAAAACGTCACGATTAACGAGCATTTCTTCCAGGGACACTTTCCCGGGGTGCCGGTAATGCCGGGGGTGCTGGTGATTGAGTCAATGGCTCAGGTCGCTGCCGTCCTCTTCTATCGTGACGAGACGCCGGGAGAAAAGCTGATTTACTTTGCCGGTATCGAAAACGCCAAGTTTCGCCGACCGGTAATCCCGGGCGATCAACTGCGCATCGAAATGGAAGTCCTGGGCCGGCGCCACAACTTCGGCAAAATGAGTGGCCGGGCCACCGTGGATGGAAAGCTGGTTGCCGAAGCCATCGTCACCTGCGTCATCGCCGACCATCCAGGCAAATGAAAGCTCACCCTACGGCAATTATCGAATCCCAGGCTCAGATTGCCTGTTCGGTTACGGTGGGCCCTTACTCTGTAATCGGGGCGGAGGTGGAGTTGGGTGAATACTGCGAGGTGATGTCACACGTGGTGCTGGGCGGTCCGACCAAAATGGGAAGGGGAAACCGCATCTTCCCCTATGCTTCGATCGGCCTGGACCCTCAGGACATGAAATACGGCGGTGAGCGGACTTGGCTGGAGGTTGGCGACGAGAACATCTTCCGGGAATTCGTCAGCGTGCATCGTGGCACGGCGGAGGGTGGAGGCGTGACAAGAATCGGCAGTCACAACCTCTTGATGGCTTACGTGCACATCGCCCACGACTGCCTGCTGGGTGACCACGTTATTATGGCGAATGGCGCTTCCCTGGCGGGCCACATCGAAATCGGCAGTCATGCAACGGTGGGCCCTTTCTGTGGTATCCACCAGTTCACGCGGATCGGTGCTTACAGCTTCCTTGGCGCCTACACCGTGGTCAACCGTGACGTTCTGCCTTATTCCAAGACTACGGCTCCGCGGCCGATGGAGGTTCTGGGCGCAAACCGACTGGGGCTCGAGCGGCGCGGTTTGAGCAAGGAGGAGGTGGCAGAATTGGACAAAGCCTTCCGCCTGCTCTGCCGCTCGAAGCTGAACACCTCGCAGGCTCTTGAAGAGATCGAAGCACAAGGGCTCCGCTCCAAGCATGTGCAGGCTCTGGTCGAATTCATCAGGTCTTCGGAGCGAGGTGTGGCGAAGTAGTCGAAAAAGGAAACTGGAAAGTTTGGTTTGGCAGGTCAGCTCCGTCGTGCGTCGACTTCCGTGACCGCCAACCTTGCGGAGGGGTTCGGGCGTTTTGGCTATCAGGAGAATGCCCAGCTTTGCAGACAAGCTCGTGGCTCACTGTACGAAGTCAGAGACCATCTGACAACATGCGTAGACGAAGGATACCTAGAGGTGGCGAAGGGAGAGACTCGACAGACTGGCGCAGACTGTTGCTCGGCTGCTGAATGGATATCCGCGCGCGACGCTTGCAATGAAGAGGGCTTCGGATCGTTGAATTGCCGATGGGCCTCAGTGGCGGGTTTCCGTTTCCGGTTTCCAGTTTCCAATTTCCAGTTTCCAATTTCCAGCTTCTAGTTTCCCTTTGTGGATGTTCATGTCGTCAGGTGGCCAATCAGGACTGGCGGTGATCGCGGGAAATGGGCGCTTTCCGTTTCTGGTTCTTGAAGCCGCACGCGACCAGGGCCTCGATCCGCTAGTGGTGGCCATCAAAGAAGAAGCTGCTCCGGAACTCCAGCGCGAGGCCCGGTCGATTCACTGGCTGAGTCTGGGAGAGATTGCCCAGTTGCTGGACCTGCTGACCGCCAACGGTATCCACAAAGTCTTACTGGCCGGGCAGGTGAAGCACGTTCAGCTTTTCAGTTCCATCCAGCCAGACGGCCTTATGACCCGCGTCCTCACCGGCATGCACCGCAAGAACACAGACGCGCTCATCGGTGCTTTTGTCCGCATGCTGGAAGGGCGAGGGATCGAAGTTGTAGATTCCACTCTGTTCCTGAGGCCGCTGTTGCCTGAGGCGGGCACGCTTACCCAGCGGACGCCCGACGAGGGTGAGTGGGCAGACATCCATTACGGGCGGGAGATTGCGAAGAAGATCGCCGGGCTTGATATTGGTCAAACCATTGCGGTAGCCGATCGCGCCTGCGTGGCGGTAGAGGCCATGGAAGGGACCGATTCCACCATTGAACGCGCCGCCGCGCTCAGTAACGGCCGACGGCTGGTGATCGTCAAAGTGAGTAAGCCTCACCAAGATATGCGGTTCGATGTGCCGGTGGTGGGGCTTAGGACCGTCCAGGTGATGCGCCGTGCGAGCGCCAGCGTCCTGGCGCTGGATGCGGGAAAGACGTTGCTCTTTGAGCGCCATCGCATGCTGGAAGAGGCCAACCAAGCGGGCATCGCGGTGGTGGGAATAAAAGACTGATCAGGCCAATGAGTCATTGGGCCATCGAGACATTAGTCATAGGGCCATCTAGTCATCGGGGCATCGGGCCATTGAGTCATCGAGCCAGTTGAATCATTGGTAGAATGGCTCAGTGAATCGCCGACGGCCCGGATGGTGCAATGACTCGACGGACCGATGAACAAATGAATCAATCTCGAGTGCCGGTTGCGGTCATCGGGGTAGGCGAGCACGGACAAAGCCATGGCCGTCATCTCAAGGAAGTGGAAGGGGCGGAGCTGGTGGGCCTCTATGACGCTCGAGCCGAGCGCTGCCGGCAGGTGGCTACGGAACTGGGAGTACGGGCGTTCCGTGGCCTCCAGGAAGCGCTTGATTCTGTTCGGGCTGTTAGCGTGGTGATCCCCACGACGGACCATGCTGCCGTGGCGCTGGAGGCGTTTGATCGTGGTGTGGACGTCTTGTTGGAAAAGCCTATCACCCGCACCGTGGAAGAGGCGGACGACCTTATCCAACGTGCCCAGGCGCAGGGACGCATCCTGCAGGTGGGACACGTCGAGCGCTTCAACCCCGGGGTGGTGGCCGCCAAAGCTGTGACCCGCAACCCGCTCTTTTTTGAGATTCACCGCCTGGGCGTGTTCAGCGCGCGCAGTCTGGACGTCGACGTGGTCTTCGACTTGATGATTCATGATCTCGACCTCATCCTCTGGATGGTGGATGCTCCGGTAAGCGATGTTCGTGCCGTGGGACTGCCCGTGCTTTCTGACAAGGTGGACATCGCGAATGCCCGGGTGGAGTTTGAAAACGGCACCGTTGCCAACCTCACGGCCAGCCGGGCGAGCACAGAAAAGGTGCGCAAGTTTCGCTATTTTCAACCTCACGAATACATCTCGATTGATTTCTCGCGGCGAGATGCGCTGATGATCAACGTGGATAGGAGCGACTCCAACCCGCAGATGGGTTTTCGCAAGCTTGAGACCAAGCCCGCCGAACCGCTGCGAGCGGAGTTGGAGGCGTTTGTGGACTGCGTGCGAACGCGGCGCGCCCCGCTGGTTGGAGGGCGCGAGGGTCGTGAGGCGCTAGCCTTGGCCGAAAGGGTGATGACTTGCATCGAACAACATGCGGCCCAGGTCGGGCCTCAGGCGACCGGTACACCCTTGGGTCGAGCGGTGGGACACAGCGGAGAGCTGTGATTATTTTAGATTTTGGACTTCTGATTTTGGGTTGGCTATCGGGTCTTAGAGTCGGGTAGCGCAGAGTTTTGCTTTTTAAACTGCGGTTCTTCCGCAAAGAAAAGCCGCAGAGTTTCCAAAGGCGGAAAACTCTGCGTTACCCCATTTGCGGCCATAGGCTGGGCTATGTTTCTAGGAAAAAAGACCAAGGTATGGTCGACGCCGAACCCCTGGTATAAGCGAAGGGCACACTCTGGTGACCAGCTCTGGCTCGATTGGGCGCCACAACCCCGGCAAACCCCCGGGCGACCCATCCCGGAACCTCAGCTAGATCTTTTAGTGGAGCTGGAACCCGAAGCGGCTCGCTGGCGCAGGATGTCGTTGTTCTTGACTGCGATCCTCCTCCAAGTGACCCTGGGATATTTTTTGATTGTTGTGGCCCCGGACCTCTATCGGCGCGCGGAGATGATGGGTATTGTCACGGAGACCAAGCCCAAGGAGGAGTACACGCTCCTCATCCCTCCTGACCTTCTGAAAAGGCTCAACCAACCACCTCCGGAGACGAACAACCTCTCCGACAAGAACCGTCGCGCCCAAGGCAAATCGCCCGTGATCGATCCCAAGGGGCTGCGCATGCCTTACTCGAGGGGCAACACGCCCCTGCCTGAATTAAAGGGCGGCAACAAGCCCCAGCCACCTGCCCCACCACCGTCGCCGCCACCGTCTCCCGCGCCGGGCGCGTCAGCTTCTGCATCACCGTCGCCTCCCGCGCCCAAGAAAGAAGACAACCAGCAAGCGCGATTGCACTTGGACGAGGTAAAACCTCCGGGCGGGAGCTCCGGTCCACGCCTGGATCTTGGCACCCCGGGCGACGCCATCCAGCAGTCACTGCAAGCGGCAATACGCGGTCGGGGGCCGGGTGAGGCTTCCGGGTACGGGGATTCGCCCAGCCAGCTCCACAACCTGAATCCCAATTTCTCCACCGAAGGGCCCATTATTCTGTCCGATACTAAGGGCGTAGACTTCGGTCCGTATCTGGCGCGAGTGGTTTATGCGGTGCGGCGCAACTGGTATGCGGTTATTCCCGAAGCGGCGCGGCTGGGGCAGAAGGGCCGCGTGGCTATCGTCTTTGAAATCCTCAAGGACGGCTCAGTACCGCAACTTCGCCTCGTCGGCTCCTCCGGGCTCGAGCCGCTCGATCGCGCTGCGCTTTCCGGCATTCGCGCCTCCATTCCCTTCCCACCCCTACCTCAGGAGTTCACCGGCGAGCACCTTGTTCTGCAGTTTAATTTTCTTTACAACATCGGTTACGGGCCTTAGTTGCGCGCCGTAGGGGGTGAGTCGCTGTGGCGACTGGTCACCCAGGGCAGGCACAAGTGGGGACCCCTATACCTGATGTACCCCGAACCTACCGCCTGCCGTGCCCTCCGGAATGCCCAGACGATGACGAGCCGCCCGAGCCACTTGGGGCACTGCCTCGATAGCTGCCGCCAGAGCTACCCGGTGCGCGCGCGGTGACGATGGGTTTGCGGATATCGAGTTGCGGCCTTTGGTAGGTGCCTGGTGACTGACCGTAGGAGCGCTGAAACTGTCCAGCCGCGGCGGGACTCTCGAAGCGCGAAGGAGAGCGGTTCCAGCCAGGATTCACCGGCTCGGACCTGAAGCCGAAGCTCTCAGAGTTTCGCTCGGAAGGCGCGGGCCGTGTCTGAGGGGCGAACTTCTGCCAGCCGGCCTGCCCCTGGACGCCAGAGTGAGAAGGCGTTGGGGAAGCCTGAGTTCGATCACCTGACGCGGAGGACCTCTCGCCGAACCGACGCCAGCCAGGCTGAGCCTCCGACGTACCGCCGTGACCAGTAACCGACCCGGACTGGGCAGAGGGCGAGCCTTGAGGCCTCTGTGGCGCCGGCTTACTGCGTGCTTGGGAAGCACCGTCGGCCGCGGCTGCCTGACTGCCGGAGCGCCCAAAGCCCGTCTGCGGGAGGCGGTTTAGGCTTTCGTTATCGTAAAGCGGAGATCGCGAAAAGCCTTGCGGCCGGGTGCCTTGGCCCGCGGGCTTATTGCCAAAGCTGGACGATCGATTGCTGGTCTCGGCTTTGCCGGCGCGGGTCGAGTTGGTGCTGGCTTCCGGAGTGACTGTCCCGCCTTGTGTGAAACTCCCCGAGTGCTGGGCCTGCGCGGTTGTGGCCGGAGAGCCGGTTCCGGCGGTGCGACCCTCGGTAGCTGGCGCGGCCCCCCTCTGCTGAATCATCTGCCGGACCTGCGCCGCCTGCTCTGTGAAGGGCCTCGGTCCAGCCGGAGGCGTAGTCTTGGTGAAGAAATGTTGATTGGCGTTGCTGTGTGCCGGCAAGGCAGCCGAGTTGACGGGCCGCTTCACCGGACTCAAGCTCTCGCGTGTAGGGACGACGGGGAGCCTGCCGGCCACGAACTGCCCTTGCTTCAGCATCTCCGGCGTCACCGCCTGACGGCTAGCCGCGATTGATCCCCGGCCGAATTGCACGGCAGGCACCGTCGTGAGCGCTTGCCGGACACGAGTGTTGTTTGCCACGGAGTTAAGGTTCGACATCAGGGGCTGCCTGGCGCTAGCGAGCGGAGGCACGGTACCGATGTTCCGAATGTTCGTGATGTTGGTTACGTTGACCAGGTTATAGGTATTACCGTGCCGTCCGTACCAGGGGCAGAAGGGATCGTGGGGACCGATCGGCAGCCAACCAATGGAGGCGCCGAACCCAAAACCCGCTCCGAAACCGAGTCCAAAGCCGAAACCCCAGGAACCACCGCCAAATCCAAAACCAAAGAAGGAAACATAGGCTGGCGCCCACAGCGGACGATAGGCAGGATATACGGGCCCGGGCCACCACGCCCAGGAGTTACCCCAACAGAACCAGCGGCCGTAGTGATACGGCGCCCAGCCCCAGGGTTCGTACGAGACCCAGGTCCAACCCCAATAAGGCTCCCACATCCAGTTCCCGGCGGAGTAGGGCACCCAGCCCGGACCCGCGTACGGTGCCCACACGTAGTCGTAACCCGGGACGTATTCCCAGTGGCCGTACCGGTCCAAGTCGCCCGTGCCGGCGTAGTAGCGGTTAGTATGTTGCCAGCTCTCCGCATTCTCGACAACGTGGTCGCGGTCCTTGTTCCAGTTGTCCCAGTCATCCTTTCGCGGGGCGCTCGCCACCTGGTACTGAGGATTGTCGGTACCCTCAATAGTGATGAGCTCGCCCTTTTTTACTTGTGTGCTGCCTTGGGGAGTGGAGACTTCTGCCTCACCCTCGCGCACCGTGATGCGCGTCTGAGAATTGGAATCCACCTCAATGCGATAGCGACCTGGGCCGAGAGGACGCACCGCGACGCTAGGTGTATCGATTTCGGCTTCTGCTTCGCTGCCCTTGAAGACGTCGAAATTCACCCGGCCTTGCGCCACCTGAACCTGAATTCGATTACCTTTCAGGTCGGCGATCTTGGCTACGGTGTTCTCGTCGAGACGC
Source organism: Terriglobia bacterium (assembly GCA_035490955.1). Lineage (GTDB taxonomy): Bacteria > Acidobacteriota > Terriglobia > UBA7540 > UBA7540 > DATJKY01. The sequence goes on from DATJKY010000467.1 coordinate 11,102, forward strand.
AAGACGTTGGCGTAGTCGAGCTGAATTTCCGTTCGAGAACGTGCAGCGGTCGAAACCTGGTCGCCGGGAACGATGGGGGTATTCACGGTAGTCGCCACCCAGTCGCCGGAATCACCGCGCTGTGTAGAAACTTCACCGTTAACCACGCTGACGCGGCCCACACCGGGCTGTGTCTCCTCAGCACTTGCGAGCTGGCTGGTAAATAAGAGAGCGAAGGCTAAGAGTGCCAGAATTGCGAAGTATCGGTTTTTCATGGCCCACTTCATCCTAGAGCGTAGGAACGCTCCCAGTCCTCCAAGCTGCTTGTGGGCATTCTGGTTGCCATTTCCGAGCGAGGCTTGTAACCATCTATCTTACGTCTCTTGAGCGAATTGGCGTTAGCGTGCACTGGGCGCGCCGGACCTGCAGCGGTCCGTCCGGCTGCTATCCACCGAAGCTGGCTGAATTCGGCCACCCGCGCGACGGTTGTTGCAGCGCGAAAAACGCGCGCCCGACCATCGTACCACGGCCGACACGACTTCAACTCCGTGCAGCACTAGTTGGCTTATTTTCGCGCGCCGGAGTGCCTCTGTACCCTCTGCGGTCAGATGTATCAGGGCACGCCTTCAGGCTGCCTTCAGGCGTGCCGAAGGCAGCGGTTTGTGGCATGGCCTTTAGGCCCTGATTCGTAGGCCGACAGCAGCTAAAGCCGGCGGGAGGGAAGGCCGTTCCCGGCACGACTGAAGTCGTGCCCTGATACGGTCACAGCCGCCGGTTTTCACACCCACTCTAAAGCGGTAGCGCAGAGTTTCGCGTTTCAGAAACTCTGCGGGCCTTTCGTCTGTGAACGTCAATAAAGACGTTGGGGCTATCATGTTAAGAACCGCAGAGTAAGGCAAACCGCGCCTAACTCTGCGCTACCCGCTTATCCTAACACCTCGAACGCACCTTTTCCTCTCGCCTGTGACTCCCCTGGGCTATAATCGCGTGCTTATGGAAAAGCCACCATCAGAGTCAGGCAAAGAAAAACTTGGAGTGCGGGAGAAAGGCCAGCTCATGTCAGCCTCGGAAATCGACCGCACCCTGGTACGTCTGGCGCACGAGATTGTGGAGCGCAACAGCGGCTATCAGGATCTGGTTTTCGT
>DATJKY010000468.1:0-3095 GCA_035490955.1 Terriglobia bacterium
AATCTGCTTTTTCGGAAGAACATAAGAAGCAGATTCCTCGCTTCGCTCGGAATGACGGCCCGGGGGACTTTCATGTCCACTGGTGGGCCGAAGGCCATGTGAAACTCGGGATGACATCGTGGGGTTTTTCATCAGCCCGGTAGGTGGTGTAGTTACCTCTTGCAGCGAGGAACCATCACGTTCCGATTCGGATTCAAAACGGAGGTGGCCAAGGCTGGCTCTGCCCGACAGCGTCGTGGTAGTGAATTAATCCTCAAGATCGACAGCCTGATAGGTGATCGCGATGCAGGGGTTGGCGAAGACCAGATCGGGCAGAAGCGTCTTCTGCTTGCGCTGGTCCAGGATTCGGAGCTCGATGTGGAACCCTGCCACTTCGGCTTCTTGCTGTGTCAGTAGGCCCCGCGCTTTAAGCTCCAGTGCGATGTTGACGAGTCTCTCTTCCTGCTCCCGGACGAAGGCGTTTGCGGCCTCCGTGTAGGCCTTTGTTGTGGTCCACGTCAGGTTCAAAGCAGGGTCGAGTTCAAGGCCAAAGTTGTCTTTCCTGAAGCCCAGGAGTTGTCCGATCAAATCGCGACCGAGATCGCTCACTGTCACCAACCCCCAGGGTCGTTTCCCCAGAACGAAATCAAACCGATCGGCGCATTCCTCCGCGGTTTGCGTTCTGCTCCTGTACTCGCGGCCCGGCGCGCGTATCAAGTAGACCGGGTTTTCGCCGGTGGCGAACAGTTCCGAGGCGGGAGACTGCCGTGCGCTGAGCCTGTACCCTCCGACCGGGGGCCAGTTCTGATGCAGGCCATCCTCTCCCGAAGACGCGCAATCGCCGCCCCATCCCTCGCCCAAAACATCTTGTCCGGGATCTAACACTCGAAGGGTAGCGTCGATGGAGATCACTCTAAGGAGCCGGGCTCCGAACCCGGCTGGTGGCTTGGCTGCCAGCAGATCTGCCGCTGCCAGCCAGTCGGTCAACCATTGAGCGCGATCGAGAATTCTCAGCAACGCCTCCCCCGTATCCTCGTGCGACCGCGAAAGCAGGACAAGGGCCTGAACCGGAAACTTCGCGTAAAGGGCCTCGGCCTGACTCGCCGGGACGTCGGCGTGCAGGCAGATCAGCGCGTCAAGCACCGCCAGAAGTGCCGCGTCCTCGTCGGTCCAGTTTGAGGAGTTCGGAGAACCTCCCGCCACTGAAGTGTAATGGGCCACGATATCCAGCAGTTGCGGCACGCGCTGGAACTGGTCGTCACGCTCGATCCAGAAAGCGGCCCACGCCAGCAGCCGCGGGTCCCGTTGATCGAGCCATTGGGTGGTCAGCTGGATTGCGCCAGTTGGATCGAGTTGCTCGAGTCCAAGTTGCTGGAGATCTGCGGCAGGCCGTTGGCCCACGATGATCGATGCCGGAGTCAGCAATGCTATCCCCAAACAAACTGCGGCTTTCCTAACCATCATCGCTCCGCTGGCGCAGCCAACCGTGCTGAGCACCAGGCAGGCCCGTCGCGTCAGAGTTGCTGACCCACGTTTCGATGGCATGGGTCAGGATGGCGTTGCCCCTGCTTCGTTACGAAGAGCGCGCTAACAGAGGGTGCGATCAGCCGGGCCGTCGGCGCCGAGCCTCGATCGACGGTTCGTTCGCCGCAAAAGCTTGCCTTAGCCGACCACATTGCTTAAATACCTCAGAGCCGTGCATGGAATGGATGCCCAATTCCGGCGGAACGGAAACCAAGGAGCAGGGTGATGACTGGTAAGGAATTGCTGAAAGAGAAGAGGGAGGAGATTCTGCGCATCGCCGCCAGGCACGGATCGCGCAACGTCCGGGTGTTTGGGTCCGCCGCGCGGGGTGAAGCAGATGAGGCGAGCGACGTTGACTTTCTGGTGGAAATAGAACCCGAAAGATCCCTGTTCGATCTTGGCGGGCTTCAGGCGGAACTGGAAGCCTTCCCCGGATGCCACGTGGACGTGGTGACAGAAACAGGTCTCAAGCCTCGCATCCGCGAACGAGTCTTCAGCGAGGCCATTCCAGTATGAGAGACCGGCGAGAGCGTCTGCGAGACATGCTGGAGGCTATTGCGGCCATCGGGCGCCACACGCACTGCAACAAGAAGACCTTCGAGAACGATGAGTTGCTCCAGGGATGGTTCGTACGCCACCTGCAGATCATTGGCGATGCGGCCCAGGCGCTTCCCGAAGAAGTGCTCACTCGCGCCGGACATCCCTTGGTAGGAAATCGTCGGGATGCGCAACGTGCTTGTTCACGGCTATTTTGAGATCGACACGGACATTGTTTGGGATGCCGCGACCCGCGATGCCCCCGCTTTGAAGCCCGCCATCGAGCGATTGTTGAACAAGCTGGAGCGGCAAGGGCCGTGACCGCAATGGAGTCCGTGTTCTTGTGCTGGATGCGGAGAAAAACGATGATGGATAAGGGGAGACGCAGCGATGCCCAGAATTAGCGACGTTCAGCGCGGCCGGCGTGAAAAGCTGGATATGCCTTTGCTTGCCCTGGCTACAGGAGGTTTTGTGCGGCGGCCTTGCGAAGGGCGGGATTTACCTGATTTCCGGCGAGCCAGGCATCGGTAAGACCACGCTTGCCGTGCAGATCCTTGTCGATCTTGCGAAGCGCAGCATCCCGGTGGTTTATCTCACCAACGAGCAAAGCCTTGCCGACATCGCCACAGTCGTTGATCGGGTCGCGCGCGGCCTCAGCGGACCCGAAGCGGATGCGGTCAAGGACAACCTGTTTTGTGACGATACCGTCCCGGAGATCAAAGACTTGCCCGATTTCCTTGCCCGGCGTGTTCTTTCAGAGGGGCAGGAATACACGGTTGGCGCGTGCTCGTCTACGATTCGATCCAAGGGCGTGGCCTCGCCGCCACCGCCACCCAACGGTACCGCTCACTCTACAAATTCAACGATCTCGCCAAGAATTCCGGCCTCTGTACCTTGCTGATCGGCCACATTACAAAGCGCGGCCAGATCGCCGGTCCCAAGGACCTTGAACACAACATCGACGCGATGATCTATCTCCGCCTGTTAGTTAGCACCGGTCTAAAAGGTAGCCATTTTCGCCGGTTTACTGGGATCCAGTCCAGGCAAGGGGCACC
>DATJKY010000469.1:0-27794 GCA_035490955.1 Terriglobia bacterium
TGATGAGGTGTTCGCGCTTCAGTGGCCGCACACGATTCTCCCAGCGAATCCCGGTAAATATCGTGCTGTCGCCAAAGGTTGTCTGCCCGTCGAGATAAAACTCCGTCGTCCACCAGGCCTTCACGCCGTACTCGAACTCCATCCAATAGGCGTGGAAGTCGTTTCCGCCTCGCTGCGTGCCAAAGGTAGAGGAATACTCGATTTCCAAGTTGCCCGGTTCCTCCAGGTAGTGGTTATAGGTCACAAAGTAGGGGCTCTCCTGGGCCCGGCTGGCGGGCGCTGAAAATGCCGCAAACCCAACGGTCGCGAGGATGATGAGAAAGGTCGTCCGAGGGGGCACGAAAGAGGCTTCTCCTTGCAACTAGCTTGCAACTAACCAATTCAGACTAATTTAGTCCGGTTTACTTGGCAAGCTCTATTTCTCGAGGTGTCGTTAGTTAGCACACAACGGCAGCGACGCAAACATCGCCGCCCAGACGGACTGATCAGGATTCGCGGATCGACGCGCACCATCTCTCGGCGGATAAAATCACCCCGCCTCGCGCAGTCGGTAGTTCGTAGAGGGAGAGGAGTCGGAATCTTTCGCTGCCCTCGTTCGTCATTTCACTTGCAGCAAAACTGGCCCCGAAATGCTAGGAAGGAAAACTGTGTCTCCGTCGTAGATGGCGATGATCGAATGGGAACCAATCGCTAGAGCTGAGGTCGTAAACGTGGCGGCTCCACTGCTCAGTGTTCCAGTGCCGAGCGTCATAGTGCCATCCTTGAAAGTTACTGTTCCCGTCGGCGTTCCTTTAGAAACAGTCACCGTAGCCGTAAAGGTCACAGCCTGGCCGCTGAGCGACGGGTTCAGAGAAGGCGCCACGGAGGTAAAGCTTGGCAGCCTCGTTGTATTCAGCAATATCGAAACGTTGTTGCTGTTTCCATTGGCAACTGCCAAGTCGACCTTGCCATCGGCGTTGAAGTCCGCCGCAGCCACGGACTGCGCACCCGAGCCCGCGCCGTAATTCACGGCCACCTGGAAAGTGCCGTCCCCATTGCCCAAGAGCACACTCACATTGCTGCTGCCAGGGTTCGCTACGGCGATATCCAGCTTCCCGTCTCCGTTAAAGTCAGCCACGGTGATCGAAGTAGGACTCAAATCCACGGGGTAGTTCACCGCTGTCTGGAAAGTACCATTCCCATTGCCCAACAGTACGCTCACGTTGTTGCTGCCCTGGTTGCCTACCACGAGATCCAGCTTTCCGTCTCCGTTGAAGTCCCCCACAGCCGTGGACCAGGGATTCGTTCCCACGCCATAATTCACAGCCGTCTGGAACGTGCCGTTCCCGATGCCTAGCAGAATACTTACGCTGTTGTTGCGAGAGTCTGCCACCGCCAGGTCCAGCTTGCCATCGCCATTGAGGTCCGCCGCGGCGGGAGGCGCGCCAAAGCCCGCGACGTAGTTCACAGCCGTCTGGAAAGTGCCGTCCCCGTTGCCCAATAGGATGCTGACAGTCCCACTGCAACAACCCGATTCCGTTACCGCCAAGTCCAGCTTACCGTCCCCATTGAAGTCACCCACGGCTATGGCCTCCACTCCTGCGACCGTTCCGTAGCTCACCGCCGGCTGGAAGGTGCCATCGCCCTTGCCCAACAGGACGCTGATATTGTTGCTGCCCACGTTCGCCACCGCGACGTCCAGATGGCCATCCTTGTTGAAGTCCCCAACCGCTACGAACCCAGGATTCGTACCTGCGGCTGAGTTCAGGGTCGGCTGGAAGGTGCCATCCCCCTTGCCCAGCAGCACGCTCACAGTGTTGTCGCTGTGGTTTGCCACCAGCAGGTCCAGCTTGCCGTCACCATTGAAGTCCCCAAGACCCACAGAACCTGGATTCGTGCCCGCAGCGTAGTTCACCGGGGTCTGGAAGGTCCCGTCCCCGTTGCCCAACACCACATCCACCGTATTATTGCCGGAGATTGTGACTACCCAGTCTGACTTGCCATCGCTATTGAAGTCGCCCACGGCCACAGACTGCGGACTCGTGCCCACTCCGTAGTTCACAGCTGCCTGGTAAGTGCCGTCTCCATTGCCTAGCAGGACGCTCACCGTGTTGTCGTTATGGTTCGCCACGACTAAGTCCGGCCTGTGGTCGCCGTTGAAATCCACTACCGCCACAGAAGTGGAACCCAAACCCACAGCGTAGTTCACCGCCGTCTGCAAAGTACCATTCCCGTTGCCCAACAGCACGCTTACATTGTTGCTGCCCCCGTTCGCTATGGCGACGTCCAGCTTGCCGTCGCCGTTAAAGTCTCCCACAGCCACGGAGGCCGGATTCGACCCGGTTGCGTAGGTCACGGCTGCTTGCAAGCTCCCGTTCCCGTTGCCCAGCAGAACGCCCACTGTGTTGTCGTTATAGTTCGTCACCACCACGTCCAGCTTGCCGTCGCCGTTGAAGTCTCCCACAGCCACAGACTGCGGACCCGATCCTGCGGCGTAGTTCATCGCCGACTGGAACGTGCCATCGCCATTGCCCAGCAGGACGCTCACGGTGTTGTCGCTATGGTTTGCCACCACCAGGTCCAGCCTGCCATCGCCGTTGAAATCGCCCAGTGCGATCGAACTCGGACCCCGGCCCGTGGCGTAGGCCGCCGCTGTCTGGAAGGTGCCATCGCCATTGCCCAGCAGGACGCTCACGGTGTTGTCGTTAAAGTTCGCGACCACCACGTCCAACTTGCCATCGCCGTTGAAGTCCTCCACGGCTACAGACTGTGGACCCGAGCCTGCTGCGTAATTCACCGCCGGCTGGAAGGTGCCATCGCCATTGCCCAACAGTACACTCACCGTGTTGTCGTTGTGGTTCGCAACGACCAAGTCCAACTTGCCGTCGCCGTTGAAGTCGGCCACCGCCACCGAAAGCGGATCGGTACCAGCATCAAAGGTCCTTGACGCCCTGAACGACGTGTCGGGAACAGCATTGGCGGTAAAGTTAATACCCGTTTGACTGGCGCCGTTGACGGTAACCGCGATGCTGACCGGTCTAAAAGTGAAACCAATCTTGCTAGGCGTGGCGACATAGTTCCCGTTGGCCAGCCCGCTAAAGCTGTAGTTGCCGCCCGCATCGGAAGTGGTGTTGGCGCTGGTCGCCCCCCTCAAGGTTACCGTCGCACTTGCGCCATTTGTAATGCTCCCGGAAATCGCGTAAGTCACGGTGCTGACGGTGAAGTTCACCCCCGTTTGATTGGCCCCGCTGATAATGACCGTCTGGCTGGCCGGGGTGAAGCTCAGGCCACTCTTACTGGGTGTTAGGGTGTAGGTGCCGTTGGCCAATCCGCTAAAGCTGTAGTTCCCGCTGGCATCGACGGTGACCGTGGCCCTGCCCGCTTCTGACAGCGTAACCGTCGCTCCGGAACTGCTCGCCGCAGGAGTGATGGTCCCTGAGATACTGGAGGTGACGATGGCGCTGGCAGTGAAGTTGACAGCCGTCTGGTTGGTCCCGCTGATGCTGACATTCTGGCTCGCCGGGCTGAACGAGAAACCACTTTTGGTGGGCGTAACCGTGTAGCCGCCGTTGGCCAACCCACTGAAACTGTAGTTCCCGCTGGCATCCGCGGTGGTCGTGGCATTGGCCGCCCCGCTCAACGTTACGGTCGCTCCCGCTCCGCTAGCTGCCGGACTGATGCTTCCGGAGATACCGGATGTGACAGTGCCGGTCGCGGTGAAATTGACCGCCGTCTGGTCAGCTCCGTTGATCGTGACCGCCTGGCTCCCCGGGCTAAACGTGAATCCGGCCTTGCTCGGAGTTAGTGTGTAGCTGCCGCTCCCCAACCCGCTGAAACTGTAGTTCCCGTTGGCATCCGCTGTTGTCGTGGCACTGGCGGCTCCGCTCAAAGTCACCGTCGCCCCTGTGCCGCTCGCCGCCGGACTGATGCTTCCCGAAATCGCGAAGGTCGTCCCGCTGGCCGTGAAGTTCACCCCGGTCTGACTCGCCCCGTTGATCGTCACCGACTGGCTCGCCGGATTGAATGTGAACCCCGCTTTGCTGGGTGTGACGATGTAGCTGCCGTTGACTAACGCACCGAAACTGTAGGTCCCGCTCGCATCGGCGGTGGTGCTGACCGATCCGGTCAGCCCTAACAACGTGACGGTCGTGCCTGCGCCGCTTGCAGCGGGAGTGATGCTTCCCGAAATGGTTGAGGTCGCCCCGCTGGCCGTGAAGTTCACCCCCGTCTGACTCGCCCCGTTGATCGCGACTGCCTGGCTCGCCGGACTGAAGCTCAAGCCACTCTTGCTGGGAGCAACCGTGTAGTTCCCGTTCCCCAACCCGGCGAAGCTGTAGTTCCCATTCGCATCAGTAGTAGTCGTGGCATTGGCGGCCCCACTCAAGCTCACTGTCGCTCCGGAACTGCTCGCCGCAGGAGTGATGGTCCCCGAAATCGTGTACGTCACCGCCGTGGCTGTGAAATTCACCCCGGTCTGATTAGCCCCGTTGATGGTCACCGCCTGGCTCGCCGGACTGAAGGTGAACCCCGCTTCACTAGGCGTCACTGTGTAACTGCCGTTGGCTATACCGCTGAAACTGTAGTTCCCACTGGCGTTCGTCGTTGCTGTCGCGCTGGCCGGTCCGCCGAGCGTTACCGTCACACCTCCACCGCTGCCCGTCGGACCGATGCTCCCCGATATCGTGAAAGTGGCAACGACCGCGCTCGCCGTGAAGTTCACACCGGTCTGGTTGGCTCCGTTAATGGTCACTGCCTGGCTCGCCGGACTGAAGGTGAACCCACCCTTGCTCGGTGTCAGCGTATAACTGCCGTTCGCCAACCCAGTGAAACTGTAATTCCCGTTCGCATCCGCCGTCGCTGTGGCGCTGGCCGCCCCACTCAGCGCTACCGTCGCTCCTGCCCCGCTCGCTGCCGGAGTAATGCTCCCCGATATCGTGAAAGTGGCAACGACGGCGCTCGCCGTGAAGTTCACACCGGTCTGGTTGGCTCCGTTGATGGTTACTGCCTGGCTCGCCGGACTGAAGGTGAACCCTGCCTTGCTCGGCGTCAGCGTGTAACTGCCGTTCGCCAACCCAGTGAAACTGTAATTCCCGTTCGCATCCGCCGTCGCTGTGGCGCTGGCCGCCCCACTCAGCGTTACCGTCGCTCCTGCCCCGCTCGCTGCCGGAGTAATGCTCCCCGATATCGTGAAGCTCACCGCAGTGGCCGTGAAATTCACCCCCGTCTGATTCGCCCCGTTGATCGTCACGGCCTGGCTCGCCGGACTGAAGGTGAACCCGCTCTTGCTCGGTGTCGCCGTGTAACTGCCGTTCGCCAACCCAGTGAAACTGTAATTCCCGTTCGCATCCGCCGTCGCTGTGGCGCTGGCCGCCCCACTCAGCGCTACCGTCGCTCCTGCTCCTCTCGCTCCCAACGAACCAGACAACATGAAAGTCTGCGGGGGCGGACTCTGCGACCCGTTAGTAGCACAGCCGACCAGTATGAGGGAAAGCAGCAACACGGTTAGGACGACAAGCTCAGCGCGACGCCAAGTCTTGCCCGAGCGGGAACTCAGTCCTATTGGGCTACAAGCTGGCGCCCCGCAACGGTGGCGGGGACTGAAACGATTATTCGATGGCGCAAGTCCCAAAGGGCCCGTCCCCCGAGCATGACGTGCACCGACCTGCGGGCGCCTCCCTCAGGCACGCTATGTCTCGTCCTTAGCTCGAGCTACCGTCATCATTACTGCCAAAAGTCTTCACTCCTGCCCGTAAACGTGAGCCACTGAATCACGTTTTGGGGAACTTGGAGTCGGCCTTTGCTTCAAGTATGCGTCTGAGGTGTTGCTCGCTGTGGGCCGCCATGAAAAGGATCCACTGATAGGCGTCCCACTTCTTCTTTCCGATCAGACTGTCCGTCGCGTGCGCACGCAAGTCGTCCGCCTCCTTGAGGAGTTGAATCGTCTGGTCACGACTTTCAAGAAAATGGTTCAGGGCAGCCTCAGGCGAATCGAAGCGATTGGTAGGTGCGGGCACGTCGCGCCCCTGGGCCTTGTCGTCGTGGTTCAAAGCTTTTGTTAGGATCATTTGATCAATGGCCCTGACGTCGTCGCTAGCGGGGCGGGGGGGTGCCTTCATCACGAGCTGGGTTATCATCATAAAGTACAGGTCCTCAGCTGCTGCGATGTGTTCCACTTCCTCGGCGATCGACCACCTGCCGGGTCCCGGCTCGAAGTTCCACTGATCTGCCGATAGGTCCTTGGTCCCGTTCATAACCCCTTGGCGCGTGCTCTCGAGGTATTTCATTGCGCTCTCCCGGTCGGCCTGGCCGAGAGACTGGGCAAAGGCTGACGCTCCGATCAACAGGACAACGGTTGCTACGACCAAAACACGTTTCATGAGATTCCTCCAGCTCACATCCTTGGATGTGACGCTCCGCTTGGAACTTTTTCGTCAACAGGCCTCGGTTTGCCTTCTTCTTGCGACATCGATTGATCACTCAGTGTGGTTCTTGCGAAGAAGGGCCGGCTGAGCCGATTCGACCAGGAGTCCGTTGACGCGAAAATTGCCGATGACTATGTCCACGCGGCTTCCGGGTTTGATAAACAATCCTCTGTTTGAGAAAACCATCCAGTATTGACGGCCATTTTCGGGCGTGGCAGTCTGACGCAACTTCCCTATCTTTTCCATCGCCGGCACTTCCATCTTGATCCCCGTTGTCTCGTCGATTAAATAAGGAGTGCTATTCTTATCGTTGAGTATCTTGGCCTTGTTCGCATCCAACACGCGGTAACTAAAGCGGAGCATGAGGCCCGAAGAGACCACCCTAACTCCCATGTTATCCACACCCCACAGACGCCTATACATCATGGTGGCATGCATGCTGATCGCAGCTGCGGAAGAAGGAGAAACACTTCGCGCAGTGGGAGAAGACGCTGGCGGAGAAACTGCGCTCAATGTTCGCACGGGCCTTTCCTCCCCCTGAGCACCGCGCGCGTGAACTCCGGAAAGCAGAGTGCCACCCGCGAGAAACGCCGCGAGCAGCGACCGATTCACATCGGTAGGGTTGCGATAGGCCATCAAGGTCTCCTAATATGAAATTCCCAGCGGCACTATCTGCCGCACTGGTTTTGGAATTTTGGCGGCCCGGTAACGCTCGATTGAAGGCTGTCAGCGTTGTCCTGGGGCAGGTTTTCTCTCCGTGGCAGGGACCGAGCCGCCAAACCCTTCGACTCCGAAGAACTTTCGTCACAGCGGCTACGCAGTCGGGAACCTTTAAGTAAAGACGATAACTTTCCCTTCGTGCTCCGCGGCGAGACCGCGTTCACTGTTTGCACAGGTTTTTCCTCCGCATGACCGGTCCGCGCAAGAAGTTCGGAAAGGAAAGGATGCTGCCCACGAGCAAACCCCGCGAGCAGCAACAGATTCACGTCTGTCAGCGTTCGATAGGACATCAGGTTCCTCCCATGTGAACCGTGCGGTGAAACTACCGCGCCGCACGTCTTTTCAAATTTTGGCGACCCGGCTACGCTCGTGGTGTAGGCTGACCGGCGTTGACCTGGGTAGGTTTTCTCTCCTTGGCAGGGACCGAGCCGCCAAACCCTTCAAGTCCGCAGCACCTTCATCATAGCGGCGATGCAAGCGAGGACTTTTCATTAGCGATAACTTTCTCTTTGTGTGCCTGCGGAGAGACCGCGCTCGCTGTTTGCGCAGGTTTTTCCTCCACGTGACTAGTCTGGGCAAGAATTCGGGAAAGGGTGCTGCCCGCGAGAAACCCCGCGAACAGCAACCCATTCACGTCTGTCACAGTTCGATAGGACATCCAAGTGCTCCTAGTGTGCGCCGCTCAGCGACACGACCTGCGGGCTATTGGCGCCGGCGTCAGTAAGGGTCAGGGTGCCGTTGTATGTGCCGTGCGCCGAAGTCGAGGTGAACGTCAACGTAATTCCAATCGTGCAAGAAGCGCCCGGTGTTAACGAGAAGGTTGTTGCGGTTCCGCACGATCCGGGATTTGTTGTTGACTGGCTGTAACCTGTTCCAGAGAAAGCGAGGCTGAAGCCGCCGGTAAGGGTTGGGTTCAGCGAAGGATTGGTCACCGTCACCGTAAGAGTTCTCGTCGTAGTTACTGTTCCGAACGCCAGCGGATTCGGCGTTATCTGGAGGGGCAGCACGTACTGACCTAGGCTCGGTTGGGGATCGCCTACAGTGCCTGCCGGGTTGCTGACCGAGGAATTGACCAAGGACAGGGGGCCGTAACGGACGTTGATCCAGTTGTTGCCTTCGTCCACCGTAGCTGACGGGTTGAGTGTGAACAGCGGGTAAAAGGGGTCGATATCCGGAATGCCGGGGGGGACACTATGTCCGCCATTACCCCCACTCGAGCATGCAGGATTGTTGGCGTTGGAAGCGCAGATGGAAGCCACGATTTCCGGTGGCACACGGGAACCGTTGCAGTATACGGTTTCACTGCCGCTTCTGGGCGATGTCCCGTTACCGGCGTAACCACCAGTACCCACAACGGACCCGGTCGGATTGAGCCGGTACCCTCCGGGATTACCTCCTGCGACGCCGATGTCGCCATTGATACCGATGTCCCAATAGTTTGCGCCAGTGGGGCAGGCACCGGTTGTAAGCTGACTCAACTGCGGCATTAGAGTGATTACGTTCTGCAAGCCCGGAGTCGGGTTCGACCCCACGGTGATGTGGAAGCTGCGGTTCTGCCAGAAGATATCGTTCTTGATCTGCGGGTTCGAGAAGTTCTGGCAGCCCGGCAAACCGAATGGGCACGTCACGGCGGGACCGAACGCCAGGTTCAAAGTCGGGGCGTTCAGCTCGGTCGCGAGTCCCGCCGGCTGGAAGGTCGAGGTAACGATCGGGTTGTTAGCAAGGCATTGAGCCGTCCCGCACGTTCCCCCACCGGTCGAGGGTGGGACAGGTGGCGGGGTGCCGGTCGCGCCTTGATTGGCTCCTACTGTGTCGAACAGTACGCCAGCGGTAGCGGTGGCGTCGTTGGAAACAACGGCGTTTCCGGTAATCGTGGTGTTTACCGCGTTGAAGAGGGAGATTCCTCCACCTTCCCAGCTTGCTTCGTTGTTGGCGATGATGTTGTTGGTGATGCTGATTTGCCACCAGGGCGCCCAGGGCGCGCCGTTCGCCGGATTGATCCCTGTCGAATTGTTTTGGTTCCGGGCCACGTCGGCTCCGTTTACGTTCTCCAGGCGGATACCGCCGCCGCTGCCACCCTCGGCGATATTGCCGATGATGAGGTTAGAGTCGATCGACACGTTGCCGGAGCCGTCGGATAGCCCTGTCGAGCAACCAAGGTCAAACGGCGGGCCGCCGCAGGGACCTGGGTTAGGCTCGCCTTCTACGACGATACCGCCGCCGTGCGTGTCCAAGGTCTGGTTGAAGGCTTGATTGAAGATAATGGTGTTGTTCCGGATTCTGCCATTGAAGCTCAAGCCGCGGTGATCCACTCCACCGCCATTACCGGTGCTTAGGTTGCCGCACACCCAGTTGAAGTTGAAGTCGTAAAAGTCTGAGCCGGTGCAGAAAGCCACGCCGCCTCCCGCAGCATTTGTGTCGACGTTAAATTCGTCGCCAAAGGAAACGTTGTTTGTCACCGAATTGTTATGGACTTTCGCGCTGTTAGTGAAGTTGAGTGGGACGGGATTGCCATTGGCATCGGTGGCCGAGGTCGGGACCTCGATCTGGCCAAACCTCATGCCGCCGGTGATCGTTCCGCCATTCGAGTAGACCCGGTTGTTGGAGACTTCGATGTTGTGATTCCAACCGTGGGCGTAGATGCCGCCGCCCGACTGGCTATTGCTGAAGCTCATGCCATCAATGCGCGACGGGGCGCAGTAGAAATTGGCCGGGTGATTAAAGCCAAAGAGGTTCGTTGCGCAGAACAGCGGCGCAAGCGCCGGTATCAACTGTGGAGGGACGAAACTCGGAAGCAGTGGTGTACCGTCGAAACCGAGGGCGGTAATGCCCGGGCCTTCTTCTGCCGCCATAAGGGTGGGTTCGACGCCGACTTCAAAGGCGCCAATGTCCAGGTTCCAGCTTTGCGCGCCCAACTGCGAGGCCTCGTCCGGCAGGGGACTATCTGCGCCGCAAGATGGCGGGTTCGCCGCCGACAATCCCTGGCACACCGGGCCCGCGTAACCCGCCGGTGCCTGCGTGAATAGGTGCATAGCTAGTGGGTCGGTTGCTGTGTTTCCTGTCACACAGCCTGGGGGCAGTTGCGTACCGTTCGAACCGGTGGTGCCACTATTGACTCCGATGCCCAACACGCAGGCCACTTTTGCCCGCCAGAGATCCAGCCTTCCGTGCTGTGGGTTTGCGTCGATCCTGACGGACGCCGCCCCAACACCCTGCAGCCGGACCGGCTTCCACATGATTAACATTTCGGGGTAGGTGCCTGGCTCCGGCAGGCAAGTGGTCGGAGGTCCGGTTAGTTTGGTCACCGTCGCGCAGTTCGTTGTAGGAGCAGCGGGGCTAGCCGCAAACGCACCGTTTACGATGATGAGGTCGCCTGGGTGGGCCGCGTCGATGGCCGACTGGATGGCGTTGTTGTTGGAGTTTTCCCCATTTACGTATGTTGGCGTGTAGGCCGCATTGCCCTTATTGCCGCCAACCGTGACCGTAACCGTGTCGACGGACCGTTGTCCGTTGCTTCGAGTGATAACCAACTCGCCCGAGCAGCCTGCGGCTACTTGCGCAGCGGTTGGGCAAACGCCGGCGGGGACGAATGCGGAGATCGTAGAATCACTCCACGTAACGCCACCGAGTTGCACGGGATTGCCTTGAGGGTTAGTGATGGTCACCGTTCCCCCGGATCCAAACCCGTAGTGACGGATAATCGTCTTCTGGTTGTAAGGAGCAGTACTGGCAGCAGGGCCACTATACGCGTGGTTTGGCACAGTCTGATCGCCCAAGGCGGTGATGGTGAGTCTGTGCGTATTTCCAGTACCGCTCACCCAAGGTCCAAACTGCCCGTCGGTGCTGTCCACTCGCAGGATGGCTGGAGTGGCATCCGCGTACGAACAATCGGGCGGGTTATACCCTTCCGCGAAGGCAGCGATGGGCACGACTGGCGTGTCTAGGTAAGTCGTGTCCCCGGGCATGAACGGGTTTTCGTAGCAGAAGGCGCTATACTGCGGGTTATAGTTGGGATCTGTAATCATCTGGCCCAGGGTCGCGGAACCTGGACGAGTATCGAGAATTGGCCCGGGGTCGTTCATGCAGGTGACCATCACGTTGGGCGCGTAACCTGTGGGGTTGGGCGGGTTAACTTGCCAGGTTGAGAAGACTAGTCCGTTGTAAATGCCCCACTGGTCGGAGTAGAAGCGCGAGACCTCCGTACCGTTGTAGTCTTTCATCGATACCGGGACGTTCGGCACGGCAAACTTCTCGCCAAAATCGGGCGAATTCGGGTCAAATTCGGAAGAAAGGTCATCCAAGATAAAGCCCGTAAAGTGGGTGGCCGCTGGGACCTTGGTAAAGATGAAGAAATCGGCGTCGGCTTGCATCTGATCTTCGAGCGTAATCTCCTTGCGGTCGCAGAGAGGACGAAGGGCACCAGCAAACGGCGCCACTTCGCCGCCTTCAGGAGAGGCAGACATGAAATCGGGGACAATGCGCATCTGGCCCACGCAGGGTGCATTCTGCACAATGAGTCCGCCAGGCCCGAAACTCCCGAATGTGGAGCGGCCCATGTCCGTGGTCGGGTTGGCGATGTTTCCGCTGGGAATACCTCCCGTGAACCCGAACTGATTCGTTGCTGTAGAGGGTCCCGTATACGAGGGGTTGGCGTTGTTGACGGTGGCCTGGTCCGGGACAATGAAAATGTTTGAGATCGCCCCGAATTGCTGGGTCACATAGCCGATAAATTGGTCACCGATCAAGATGTTCTTGTCTTCCTCTTTGACGATTTCGTAGTTCGGAGGAGTCACCTCTTCGACTACGTACTTCCCAGCGGGCATCACTGCCGGATACACCAGGTTGTTGGGGTTCAACAGAGCGTTGCCGTTAGCGGGGTTGGCCTGAGTGACGCACTTTATGGTCGTCCCGGTGATGGTGCCTCCGGGATTCGCGGCGCAGAAATCGCTCGGGAACTTATAGTGACCATCGTAGGGCGCCGGCTCGATCTGGTTGAAGTCGTGCATGCCGTCATAGCATTTATATTGGGCGCTTGTCGGCAACGCAGTGGTGGGGTTGAGGTAGTTTGTGGACCCAACAAGAGTGTATTTCAAGTAGGGGTCATTGGGGTCTTGGCCGGGGCAGTTCATATTGGGCAAGCCGGTGGTGGCGTTAAAGCCCTGAGCCCAATCGTCCCAGCTGGTGCTTTTCGTGGTATCGACCAGGGTCAGGCTTGTTGTTCCATCGGGTGCTGTATTTTCCTGGTACAGGTTGACGGTCACGCCCGGGACGAGCGGCTCCCAAAGATTCTGGAAGAGCATTCGCGGATCGTCAAACGGGCGAGTTGAGGAGTAAACCACATGGCCGACAATGCCGCCGTTTTCGTTAGGCACATAGGGAGTCTTTCCCCAGTCAACGACGATAGGCTCGCCTGCGAAGGACTGAAAGCCCTCGCTAGTGACAGTGCCGGGGTCAATTCGACCTGTTGATATGCACCCAGAGAGATTGGGGGGTACGCCGTTCGGGGTGCAGGTGGTTGGGACTGCGCCGCCAGCAGCACCGTGAGTCGTGGCGAAGTTGGTGTTCGCACATTGCGCATCCCCTTTGGGGCAATACACGGCGCCAGGCACGCGCAAGTTCGTAGGAAGTGAGAAACTCTCGGTCGAGTTCAGCACGGCGGTGTACGGACCAGTCGTGTCCAAGGGTCCGCCGGCGTTGTTGACGACGTGCACGCCAGTCCCTTTGAAGCGCGTAGTATCGGATTCGAGGGTGTACCAGTTGAATAGCGGAATTGTTTCGTCGAAGTGGGCAAGTCCGCCTATGTCAGTCAATGACATGTTTGAAAATCTGCCGTTGCGGAAGCGGATCCTGGTCGGAATCTGAATCAGTCCTGGCTCGCCCGGATCCTGGACGCCATTCTGGTTCACGTCCATATAGCTGTTTGTCCAAACCTGCTGGGTCCAGTTAAAGACTGGGTAGGTTCCAATGTCGAGGCTCTGGCCGCCCGCCACGCTGATCTCCTTTTCGAACATGAGCTGGTCGAGCCACTGGTCGATGACCGTAACTGAGTAATTGCCATCGGGAATCCCCGTGAAGCTGAAGTTGCCGTCTGCATCGCACTTGGTGAAGGCAAGATTGGGGCTGTCCAAAACACCCAGGCTCACGAAGCAAGTCGTATGGGCAAGCGTCGCGCGATTGACCGGATCGCCTTCCGGCATAACCCCGCTATCGTAAAGCCGCTCATCCGGCGGACGCGAAATGTGCAAGTTCGTGATTTGGCCCTTGATCGAGTTGTTGCAAGGTATGGGAGGACCGGTTCGCGGTTCCCCGGCTATATCCAACGTGCCGGCACATACCGCTTGGAGGTGGGCATTGATTGTGGCAGGCCTAACGAACCCCATGAAGACGTGGAATCCTGCCGGCCCAAACTCCTGGAAATAGGGAGGTTCGCCCATCCGAATGAAAGAATCCATGTAGTGGGTGCCGTCCAACGTGTTGGTTTGGAGCCATTCCTCCCCTCTAGCTTCTCTGGCTGCTCCGGGATGCGCGATCACGGAATACTTCCCGGGCATCAGGTTCCGAATCAAGGCACGACCCACGAGCGGCGATTTTGTCTTGCCGTCCGACTCGAATTCCGGGCAGACGATGATGACGCCCACCGGGATCTCCCCATTGCCGCCGAGACTCAACGGATCCGTGCTGCTTTGGTTTGAAATCGGGCATGCGTCCAGCCCCGTAAGAGGATCAATGGTCCCATGATAGCCGTTGGTTAAGGGCTCGTTGAACATGTCATAGGTCATCTGACCGATAAAGTCGCCGGTGCTGCCACCGGTGTCCCAAAGTTCGATCTGGAAGTCACCCAAGCCGGGCTCCGCCTGCTTGCCCTCGTCAACGGGCAGCATCAGCTCGCTGTCGACCTCGCCGTTGAGTTCGTTGTCGTCCTCGAACACATACACGGTCACCTGCGACAAGGGGAGCGGGTTTGGTTCCACGTTTACGGTGACACTCGTGGGTAAGGTACACGTTGTCCCTGTTGCGGAACTCGTGCACACAGGGGTAATCGGGGCGCCACCCATGGTGTGCCCGCAATTGGAGGGAACAGCCTGTCCCGTAGCGGTGCTGGCAGCCACGCAATTCGTCGAGTTGGGCGTGCTGGTGTTTCCAGTGTTGAAGGGATTCGCAGCATCACCGGGCAGAATCGAAATGTAGTAACTGATCGGC
This sequence comes from Terriglobia bacterium, assembly GCA_035490955.1. Lineage (GTDB taxonomy): Bacteria > Acidobacteriota > Terriglobia > UBA7540 > UBA7540 > DATJKY01. Next base: position 14,322 of record DATJKY010000469.1, read on the forward strand.
CTCCCAAAGGAATCGAGCGTTGGGAGGATTACCTGGTCCACGGTCGATGTAGGCAGGGTAGTACCCGCCGGAGCGGGTACACAGATACCGCTACCCTCGCACACTGCCGGCACGTGCAGTCCGGTCGCTGGGTCGTAGATCGTCTGATCCCTCTCGCAACTTTGCGAGCCGGTGCAACCTTCGGCGATCACCGGCATGTAACTGGTGTGGAAATTGGTGGCGAGGCTGGGAACCGGGGTCGCTCCTCCGCTGTTTACTTGAGTGGCTGGATCGATCTTGAAAGTGCGGTCCTGCTCGATCAGCCACTTGTAGTCGGTAATCTGCACGGTGTGGTCCTTGGCGTCTTGCACGCGAACGCTTAGGCCGCTGGAGGTTTGGAAAACAGCCGTAACGTTTGCCGAGTTGCTTGCAATCTTTTCCGAGTTCACGGCAATGTGCGGGAAACTAAAACTGGCCGCTGGACACGGCGTTGGAGGAGCCGTCACCGGGCACCCCGACCGAACCGCGGTGAAGGAGCCGTCGGGGAATAGCGTCACGGTCAAGCCGCCGTTCACGTATGTAGCGGAGCCGTCCGGACGGGTGGTCACGCCAGCAGTCCCCGCAGGGAAGGCTGCTGTCAGCGGGTAGTGATTTGGATCGGTATCGTTGGCCAGCGCGCCAGGACGACCAACCTTTAGGACCGAGGCCACATTGCTCGTGTAACTTACGGGGTTGGCGGTGGGCGCGTTACCCGCATTAGCAGTCGGCGAAAGGCTGATGGTGACCATGGCAGTGGCCGTGGTTATGCCATTCGCATAGTAGGTGAAAGTGCCTCCGCAAGTTGTGTTGGTGGCCGGCTGCGTGTAGGTAAAGGTGCCGTTGTGATTCAGGGTGAGCGAGCCACCACCGAAAGGAGTGAGGGTGTTGTTAGGCGGATTGCCGGCGAGCGTAACGCCGAACACGTTGACGTCGTTGGCCATCACGCCCTTGCCCGGGTCCGACACGGTCAGGGTCACCCCTGGTGCGCAATAGTACGTGTCCGCTACGGGGTTCGGCGTGGAACTGGTCAGCGGCGCGCCGCCGGCTACCTGCAGGATGGCCTGCATGCCACTGTCGTGCTGGGACGCGTTTGCGGAGAGGCTCAACTCGCGGTCAAAAACCTGGTAATTAGCCGGGGAAAAGGCTGAGACCGCAACTGTCGCCGTGCCGTTGTTGGCGGGTTTCACAATGACGTCGTGGACTTTGCCGGCTGGCAGATACACTTCCGTTTGAATCTTGGGCTTCGGAGTGAGCCCCTTGGAAACCGCCAGGGCAACCTCCGGAAGAACATTGGCGTCTTCCGCGATCAGCGACATACTCAGATTGTTGACCGAGGGCATATGCAGACGCAGGCCGGCGTTGACGAAGCGCAGCAAAACATTGCCGGTGGAGGCGGCCGCGGGAACCTGGATCGCTGAAGCAGACAGCGTATCCTTGCTGAACGATATTCCGTTCACCAAATAATACAAAGGGGTGTAGTTCACCGCGGCGGGATAGCAGGTATTTTGCGTCGCGGCTGGGCCCTGCGTGCCGCAGGCGGACGTCCACTTCGCCGTGGCATGCGTCGCGTCGATCGTGCCGGAGCAGATTCCTGTTCCCGGTGTGGTTGTCGAGCAGCCCGCAACGGCTTCCACAAACTTTTCTACCGCGCCGTTCTGAGCCGGGTCGATTTCGCTTAGCAGCAGCGCCACGTCCGCGTCGTAGGTGACCCCCGGATAAGCCGTGCCTGCCGTCGTCAATGCAGTCCCGGTCACGACCGGAGCCGTCGTAACGACGACCACTCCGTAGAGACCCATTGGCCCTTGGATCGAGGGGTAGGTCCCCGTCTCAATCAAATAAGTTCCAGGCTTCGGATTGTTCCAGGTATAGCTCTGCGTGCCGGTGTTCGGCGCGGCTTCCGGAGCAAACGAACGGACGCGAGCTCCCTGACTTGGGGGCGTAAAGCTCCCGCCGATGTTCGTGGTCCACGTCACCTCCGTTTGTGGGTCGTGGGTGCGCGGAGCACCTTCCCTAACCGGGGCTCCGAGACTGCCTCCAGCCAGACCTACAATCACGAGCGAGGTCTCGACCGGCAGGGCGTTGGTAAGGTTAATCGTGAGACTGGTGGCAGAGGCTGGCACCGTGATCAGTGGCGGCTGCCACACGGTGGCGCCCGTTTGCACCGTCCCTGTCAATGTGCTGCACGTGCCGCCGCCGGTGCCGGCCGAAGTTGACGGGGTTGCGGCAACGGCGTTACCGCACGTCCAGCCCCACATTGGCACGACGTTGCCGTCCGACAATGACGCGTTCTGCCGGTTTGCCGTCAGGTTCACTGTGACCTGAGCGGATGCCAACCCGGTTCCGAACAGGAGAATCATCGTGCCGAGCGATGCAGCTTTGACGGTCCCTTTAAGATAGTTCGATCGCATTGCCATTCTCCTGTTATAAGGTTTCGTCGATGAAAAAGACGGGAGGATCAACCAGCATCATCATCAACATCCCGCCGGGAAACACATCGTTGGTGGTGATCTCACGCTCGTTGTGGGAATGCCACATAAACGCGATGCCGGATTCTTCGGGCGGATTCTGCAGTGCTACGCCAGGGGGTAGAGGCGTCGGACCACGGGAACGGTTTACAGCGTCTGGTCCAAGGTAAGGGGTGCCGTTGTACCACAAGCCATTGGTGGCGATTAGATCATCGAACTGGGTCGCGGGGCCGCCGCTACCGACTTGACCCGCAGGATTTGATTCGAGAGGGTGGTTGTGGTCGGCACACCACTCGTAATAATTGGTGGCAGTAAGCGGAGCCCCTGAAGCCTGCGTGTAGTAGCCGTTCGCATCGGCGATGCAGGGCGTGGGGTCCGTTGCGGACGTAAGTACGGATACGATGCCAGTGCCCGGGCCAAAGGGCACGAGGAAGGCGACAGGGGCGATCGTGTAAGGTGCCAAGCCGCTCGTTGGATCTGTGTAAGTGAAGGTCGTCGATCCCGCACCCCCGGTTGTAGCTACCGTAAATGTGCCGTTATACCCGTCAGGGCTGACACCTTTTACGGTTACCTTTGCTCCCGGCACAATCTGTGGCGGCAGGGCCCCAATTGTCGTGACGGTGACGGTATTCCCGCTCTCCGTTGCGGTCGAAATATTAGCAACCACCTTGGGAAGCGTGTGGCCGTAAATGTCCCAACCGAGGCCCTTCCCCGACCAGTAAAAGATGCCGTCGTAGGACTGCCCGGGATAAGTGTCCGTGGTGAATTCCATGCGGCCCGCGAGCTTCGCCGAGTCCGTCTGGCTGAGAATCAGATTTCCGTCCCGCGCCAGAATCCGAACATGATTTCCGTGCTCGTGGAACGGATGTTGCCAGCGCCCCTGCCCGATGGTCCGCACCAGCACCAGATCCCCGGGGTGCATGTGCGGATTGCCGTTGTAGGGCTGGTTGGGGTAGTTGGGTGCGTAGTCCGCGTCCATGTCGTCGGGCATGGAGCGTCCGTTGATCAAGTAATATTGTGGATGGTACGGCTCGGTGCTCACCTCGAGCGTCGCAGGGCACGGAAGAGCGCTAGTCGTTGGGTTGCACGCTGCAATTGCCGCCACTTGCGTCTCCGCCTGGCGGTGGATCCTCGAGTCCAGCTCCATGAATTGGAACAGGTACTCCCGGTCATAGCAGGTAGCGGAGTGGTCGAAGGCTGACGAGGCATGCCGGTAATCGGTGTGCCCGAGCAACTGAGGGTCAGAGCCGATCGCCGAGCAACCGGATGGCGTGGTATTGGGCTTAACGACGATAGCCCCATAAAGGCCCATCTCAACCTGCAGGTCCGTTTGCGTTCCGCTGTAGTAGGCGCGTGTACCCGGCGTGGTGGCGACGAATGTGTAAGTGACCGTGCCACCGCTGGGCGCGGCCTCCTGCGTCAGCAGGCCGGCAACGCCGGTGGCAGTACCCGTACAGGCTCCTGTCGTGGTGTTGAGTGTGGCGGCACAAACATTGAAGCCAGGGAACACCATCGAGGTATTGCCCGCAGCAGCGGGGAGATTATTGGTAAGCGTAATCGTAACCGTCTGGCCTTCGGTGACGATCAGTGTAGGCCCCGGGACCTGAGCTGTCGGGCAGAAGCCGACCAAATCGAATACGCCGGGAGGCGCAAAGGTAGCTTTCCCGGCACAGCCATAACCCCAGGAATAAATCTGCTCACCGTCCGGCTGCGTAATGAAGGTGGCAGCCGCTGTCAGATTGAACGTAATGCTGTTGGTGCCAGTAGCGGGAGCAGCTGCCGAAATACCAGGCACGGCAGCCTCGGCCGTGGCCGCGGCCAGCAACACGCCCGCCGCCACTAGGAACAGAATCAACCCTTTTAGTGCAGTTTCTGTTTTCGCGATCAAGTGACTCATGGCTGCTCTCCTAGAAAGCGCAACTGGAAGCCGAGGCGCACACTTGAACCTCGGTCATTAACCCGCCGAAGTTCTCTGCGTCGTTCGAAAGATGGTCGAGGTTTGGGGTGTAGAGGAAGTAAATGCCCGGAGCAAGCGGCGTGGTACAGCTCATATCCGCCGCACGCACCAAGCAGGAGTCCAGAATTACATCTACAGACTCGCCGCCGCCTAAGGTGACCGAGTTGCTCACAATGGGGAGATTGTTGCCCGCTTGGTCGCGCAAGAGCTTCGCCTGAAAGCCAACCAACTGCATCGGGATTCCGAGGGACGCCAGAGTCTGATATTCGGTGACATCAAGATCAGAAAGGCGCAGCAACGCCCTTTCCCCTTGAATCAGAGTAATCAGGGATGGTAGTGGCTGAGAGAAGCGGGTCCTTCCATCGGAGTCTTCGGTGCCGATGGCGCGCGAATTGGGGTCAGGGTTGCCCGTGCCGATGAGTGTCCAGTCCGTGACCGTAGTTGCGGTGAAATTAGCGGCGGCGCTGCTTGCAGCCGGCCCACCGGCATACCCGGGAACCCCCACAGTGTCCGGATAGCTGCGGCCGTTCAACAGAAAGTACTTATCCTTCATGTCTGCGAACCCTTCTGGGTTGAAGGTCATGCCCACAAAGTGAAAGTTGGGGTCAAAACCGTGGATCTGCATGGGCACATCGATGTCGTAACGCGTCGAAGCATCACCGTCGTTATAGGCGTATTTGAAGGGCGTGCCTGCCGGTATACGCGGGTCTACTCCAGCGAAGGGATCAACCTTTTGAGTAGCTCCAGTGTCAGCAGCCGGAATCGGAGTGGAGCAAAGAATGTCGGGGCTAATCGTACCGTTGCTGTTTCCGGTATTTTGACAAGCCGTCCGAAGATCGCTCTGTTGGCTTGGCCCCGTCAGGGTACCGAAGGCTCCGCCCGTATTGGAACCGGCTATGGCATTGTAGAGATTCGTGCCGGTCGGAACTCGATTCTGCCGTGGGCGAACATAGAGCTGGCCGACCATGCCCATCTGAAGGTGTTCGGGAGGGGTGATGTGGCAGTGATAGAAATAGGTGCCCGCGTCCGGCGCCAAGTAGTAATAGGTGGCGCTGCCGCCGATGTTGATGGCCCAGGTAGCGTCCGGCACGCCGTCGTAGTAGGAGGATGCGTTGGGGTAGCCGTGGAAGTGCACGGTGTGTTCCTCAAACAGGTCCGGCCGCATAATCATTCCAACGTTACTGAGTGTCAGGAAAAACTCGTCGTCCTCATCGAACGCAGCCAGAGGCATCGGAAGGTTTCCATTCATCACTCCTATGGTCATGATCTGGGCGGGATCCGCGACCGCGCCGTTCAAGCTGATGGGGCGACTCGGGTCAAACGTCGGATCAGCCGAATTGCTTGCTGGACCGGCGGACTGGCAGGTGCTTGGCGCGTCATTCGCACACGCACTCGGAAGAAACGGGCTGTTGTAATAATTATTGAAGTCTGCCGCGAGCTGGGTGCCAGGCTGACCGTGCTTGATCAGATCCATACCGGAGAGCGGACCAAACGAGAACATGAAGGTTTGGTTCCCATCGGCCTCGGTCATGTAGCCGTCGCCGCCGGAAATCTCCTGGCACTTGATCGCGCCGCCGCTGAGTGTGTATGCCAGAGGAACTGAGTCAACCGTTACACTCACGGTGCTTGGGCCCGTGTACTGGCCCTCTTGCCGCGTCGGATCGTAGCCCAGCGCAGAGCTGCCCGGGTGCCAGACGGTAGATGTTGGACACTGCACCATGAAGGATCCCCCTCCCTGTGCTTTCGGGTTCTTGGGGGGCGGGCTCTGCGCCCGCATGGTTACGCCTGTAACGCAAATCAAAAGGACCGAGTAGAATAACGAAAGCTTACCGATTACCATGTGGAACCTCCTCACACACACCTCCGCGGTGCCGTAGGCGCAGAAGTTTGCACACCCACAGCATGCCTACTTTGAAACCGGGTACAGGGACGCGTACAGCGACTTACTGAATCGGTTCTTTACCCTTACTATAATGCTTGCCCTGGGGACGGCGGTTGCGTGTTGAATAAATAAGTTTCTTCTGGGTGTCTATGCGCTACGTCAAATTTGTAAACTTTTTTTGCTCTTACGCATCGACCCAGATATTACTGTAATATTCTATCAGCAACTCGTAAACCAGCCAAGCCTGCGTCCCCTAGCCAACGGGACACACACCACTACGGTGCCGTGGGCGCAGAAGTTTGCACACCCACAGCATGCCTACTTTGAAACCGGGTACAGAGGCGGGTAGAGACTTACTGAGACTTACTGAGTCGTACTCTACCCTTGCTGCACTGCTAACCTGGGGGCGGCGGTTACGTGCAAGTTCAACGCATTTTTTCGGGATGTCTATGCTCTACGTCAAATTTGTCAACTTTTTTTTGCTCTTGCGCATAGACACCAGGTCTTACTGCATTATTTTGTTAGCAGCTCGTAAACCAGCCACGGCTGCGTCCCCTTAGCCAACGGGAGCCTGCGAGGAAAGGAGTCGGGCCTCCTAGCGTATCGAATGAAGTGTTGAGAGAGTTTTTCCAATTGTTACTCGGAAAAAACCCAATTCCCGGTGCGTTTCCTTGGCACTCCCGCCACGCTAGCGTGATGGGCCTCTGGTCGAGCCGAACTTACGTCGCGTTCCTCAACTGGAGGAGGGCTGGATGTCGTCATTGCTCACGCCGGGCCTACGAGTACTCCTCGCTGACGACCAGGCCGTTCTGCGTCAAGGTCTCAAGACGGTTCTCCGCCAAGAAGGTTTTGAGATTGTTGGCGAAGCGTCCGACGGGCACACCGCGATCAAGATGTGCCGCACCTTGCAACCGGCGATTGCCATCCTGGACGTCGGGATGCCCCTGCTAAACGGCATCGACGCCGCTCGCGAAATCCACAAGTTTTGCCCACGGACGAAAATCATTCTTCTGACCATGCACACGGAAGAGCTCTATGTTCTCGCAAGTCTACGCGCCGGCATCAGCGGGTATGTGCTGAAGAACGGGGCTTTCTCGAATTTGCTTGAGGCCATCAAAGCCGTTTCCAAGGGCGAAATCTATCTGAGCTCCGGGATATCGGGAACGATCGTACAGGCATACTTGTCGAATGCTGCGCCTGCTTCCGACCCGCTCAGCTTGCGCGAGCGCCAAGTCCTTCAGTTGATCGCCGAAGGCAAAAGCATGAAAGAAGCGGGAAGCGTGCTGGGAATCAGCGCGAGGACCGCCGAGACTCACCGCGGCAGGATCATGCAAAAGCTGAACATCTTTAATATCGCGGGCCTCGTGCGCTACGCGTTAAGGAATGGGTTCATCGCCGAAAAAGCAGAAGATTCACAGAACCGTAAAATTTCAGCGAAGCACAGCAATCACAGACGTCATAAGAGAGCTTAGGTGGCCGCGGCGAGTAAAGTTTCAACTTATGTCGCCTAATACCTGCTAACCCTCTCCTGCTGGGACGAGAGCATGGCCAAACGCTTGCATCTGCGGGCCCCGCGGCGGTCGGAACTCGCCACGTTGCGTGCCAAGATTCGCGATTTGTCCTTGGCCGCCCGCATCCACCGGCGCTACCGCATCATTGATTTGGCGCGTCGCGGTTATCGGCTGATGGAGATAGCCGAGCCCATCGGTTGTCACTTCACGGTGGTTTATGATTGGGTGCGTCGCTTCAATCAAAGCGGGTTCTCCCGTTTTGAAGAAGTTCCCAATCCGCGCGGGCGACCGCCGATCGTCCGCGCCGCGCAACTGCGGGAACTGGTCGATGTGGCCCGGTCCAGTCCTGCCGAACGCGGTTTGCCATTTTCGGTTTGGTCGGTCTCCAAGCTGGCTGAGTATTGTCGGCGACGGAAGCTGCTGCCCTCGGTGACCGACGAATGGGTGCGCCGCCTGTTGCGGCGCGAAGGACTGAGCGCCCAGCGCATGCGAACTTGGAAAACTTCCAGCGATCCGGATTTTGCTCGCAAAAGAAAACGCATCCAGGCGCTTCGCTCCCGCCGCCCAGCGCGGTAGTGCTTCGACGAGTGGTTACCGCTCGAACGGAAACCCATGCGGCATCGTTTGGGCGCGGCGGACAAAACCGCACGGCATGCGTCGACCTGCCCCCGCTCGCAAGGCACGGCGCCTCCGTTCTTTTAGCTCGATTAAGTTGCAAGCGAGCCAGGTGAGTGGTGAGCGAGCCCACAGACGAGCCACCAAAAGCCTTTTTGTACGATTTTTTCCCGGCATAATGAGGGAATTCCCGGATTGAAATGACAGGTTTCCCGGAGCTAGCGTCTGGCAACTAGTTTCGGGGCCCCCCAATCTCTTCACCCGCAAGAGAAATTCCTAAGGAGACTTGACATGTTCGCGGATCGAAACTGTTTCAAACCAGCCATGAAACTGTTTTTCGGATTTGTGCTTGCCGGCTCATTGTTGTGCGCAAGGGCGCCGGCGCAGCAGCTCACCTCTTGCACGGTCGCCAACCCCTCAACACCCTGTATCCAGAAATTTGTGGACCCGGTGCCTTATCCGCCTTTTTTTCAAAGCACGCCGCAGTTCAACGGCGCTGTTGACGCCTACGAGATCGCGGCCAGGCAGTTCCAAGTGCCGATGCTCTCATGTTCCAATCCCGTTCCGTCCGCAAACTGCGCTGCAACGCTCCCGCAAACTACGGTATGGGGCTATGGTTACACCGGGTTTCCCTACGACTATAACGCTCCAACAACTGTTTGTAGTAACGACGGTAACGACACCGCTCCCTGTTTCTCTTCTCCGGCACCTACCATATTCACGCAGGGCACCGCGGTCCATGTGAAGTGGATCAACGATGTGGTGTGTCACGTGGGGGATGCTGGTTGTACGCCGGGGACGTTTTTTCCCTATCCCGGGGCTATCCATCCCGGCGGCGTAACACCGAGCTTCACGAATCACACGGCGAACCCCACCGGAATTTGCAACGGCAAAGCGATAACCCCCCGCGATTGCAAGGGGGTCGGAGGGTACGCGGGGCCGGTTCCCCTGATTGTGCACGCGCATGGCGAAGTTTCGGCATCGGAGGACGACGGCATCCCCGAGGCATGGAACCTCCCGAAGGCGGGCAGCTTCAATGCTGCTAAATATCCCTTTGCCAATGGCTCAGACTATTGCCAGGCCGACCCAATGCAGTTCGCCTCTACGGTTTTTACACGAAGGGACCCGAATTGTGCCACAGGCACGTCTTACCGGAACGACGGAGCGGCGCGGTTCATCTACCCCAATCGCCAGTTTGCAACGACACTGTTTTTCCACGACCACGCCCTGGGAGTAACGACTGAGAACGTGTATCTGGGGTTGGCAGGCTTCTATCTAATCGGCGGTACGCATTTGTCACCGTCAACTTGGTGCGATAATGGACCCAGTTCCACCCCCGACTGCACGAAGAATCCCTTCAACTTTGCAGATGACCTGCCCCCTGATTGTAGTTTGTCACCCGATGGCAATTGCCACCTTTATGGTACTTCTCTAACGTTTCCTTCAGTGACCGGCGGACTTCCGCAGGGCGACTGTAGTGGGGCCGGTATTCAGGCTGGAAATTGCCTTTTGATACCCCTGGCCATTGGAGACCGGGCTTTCAACCTGGATGGTTCGCTGAAATTTAGTGAGACCGGGAACGTGATCATCGTCAATGGGAAGACTTGGCCGGTCTTGAACGTCCAGCCCCGAAAATACCGGTTTAGGATTGTGGTCGCCGCGCCCACAAGCCGTTTCGATCTCACGTTCCCAGCCGCCAGCAACAATGACCATGGGACGGGGGCTCCGGTTGCGACGATGACGCAAATCGGGGCCGATGGCGGGTTGCTGCCGCATCCCGTCACTATCTCAAAACTCAGCCTTATGCCGGGCGAACGAGCGGACGTGATCGTGGACTTCCAGCAATTTTTTGGGTGCGCCCCACCTTTTGGGCCCGGGTGCACAGTTGATCTTCTCAATGCCAACGGTAGCGGCGATAGGGGGACAATCATGCGGTTCAACGTGGCATTGCCCCTCGCAGGCTGCGACCCGAGCAACATTGGCACCTGCTTTCCGCTAACAGCTGACTCATCCTGTAACCTGTCTTTTCTATCGTGCACCTCTACGGATAATCTTCCCCACCGCGGTAGCGAAACGGTGAACGCTTCGCCCGGGACGCGCCAGGTGAGCCTTTTCGACGATCACCTTGGCAATTGTCCCATCGCTGGATGCGCTTCCAGCCACCCCCTGCCATGGGACGCCACTGTCACCGAAACTCCCACGGTAGGAACAACCGAGATCTGGGAAATGTATGATTTCCAAGATTCCCACCCCATGCACCTCCATGAGGCCCAGTTCCAGGTCATAAACCGGGAAAATATGACGACCCACGTTGTGTCGCCGCCCGCGCCCGGAGAAACGGGCTTTAAAGATACCGTGCAGGCTAACGCGGGTCAGATCACAAGGCTCAGAGTCACATTCCAAGGCGCTGTCGGACCCGCGAGCGACCCGGCACGTGAGAGGCATCCGGGTCTTTTTGCCTGGCACTGCCATATCAACCCGCATGAGGATAATGAAATGATGAGGCCGATGTGTGTCTTAGACCCAGCGAACCCTGCCGCAAACACGGTGTGCCTCAACACGCCGTAAGATCGATCCAGAGGCTGACCGGCCAGGCGTGCCCCGTCCAGTCAAGCTCAGCTTCTCCGTTCGTGGCGCACTTGCCGCGCCACGAACGGAGCTTTTTTTCTGGAAACAGGTGAGGATTGAGGTGGGAACCCGCTGAAGGCTACGCGTAAGCTGGTGCTTGACGTTCCGCAATGTTTTCAGCCACGCGATCATGCGACAATTCCGCCATTGTACGGCCTTCGCCTTAGGCCGGCACGGACCGTCTGACGGCCGCGGGTCGCTTGCTTGCCGACTCCCTTTACACCGAGCCAAGTTGCCATGTTGGAGTGGCGGCCTATGAGGAAGGTTTTTGGTGCAATTTCGTTGCTCTTGGCGGTTGGTTTAGGATTTTCCTTGGCGCGGAACCGCATTCAAGGAAAATCCAGCACCGGAAATGCGCGCAGGGTGCTCTACTACGTGGACCCCATGCATCCGTCCTACAAATCAGACAAGCCGGGTATTGCTCCGGACTGCGGGATGCAACTCGTACCTGTCTATGCGGGCGGACCTGGCGAGGTCATGGAAAGGGCTGCGTCACAGACGGCACCCGGCGAGGTGAATATTGACTTGGGCACCCAGCAACTGTTTGGAATACGCGTTGCCACGGTGGAGAAGACATCCGCGACGCGAACCTTGCGAATTCCGGGCAAAATCACTCTTGATGAGACTCGTGTCTATCCCATCAAAGCGGCCGTCGATGGATTTGTAAAAGAAACTCAAGAAGACAAGGTCGGCAGTCACGTCAAGAAAGACCAGCGGCTCGCCTACATCTATTCGCCCGAGTTTCTTTCCGCCGCAGGAGCGTATCTTGCGATAGGCGGTGGCACGCAAGGCGGCACCGGAAAGGAAGGAGCGGCAGGAACGCAAAGCGTGTCGGCAGCTCAAAATTGGGCCAACCGTTTGCGCAGTCTCGGTATAAGCGATGTGCAGATCAAGGAGTTCGATTCAACACACACCATTCCTGAATATATGTACGTCGTTTCTCCGGTTGATGGGTTCATTCTCGCTCGGAATACTTTCCCTGGCCTGAGATTTGAGAAGAACATGGAGTTTTACCGCATTGCGGACCTAAGCCACGTGTGGATCATCGCCGATCTATTCGCGAGCGACAGGTACAATTTCCGCCCCGGCGCAGTCGCCCGCATCGCGCTCCTCGATCAGAAGGCGCGTTTCTCTGCTCGCGTCTCCGACATCTTGCCGGAGGCCGACACCACCACACACACTCTCAAGCTCCTTCTGGAAGCCGAGAACCGAAACCTTGCCCTTCGCCCCGGCATGTTTGTGGACGTCGAGTTGACGTTTCAGGCTCGCCCGGGACTGAGCGTGCCTGACGATGCGGTAATCGACACTGGCCTCTCTAAGCGCGTATTTGTGGAACGGGGAAACGGCAACTTTGAACTCCGCCAAGTGGAAACGGGCGAGCACTTCGGAAATCGCGTGCAGATTCTGGGCGGCTTGGCCCAAGGCGATCGCGTGGTTGTTTCCGGGACATTCCTCGTGGATTCGGAGAGCCGTCTGCGCTCCTTAGTGTCTGTACCTTCGGCCGCTGGCACGTCCGGGGCGAAATCCGATCATATGCATGACCATACAACAGAAGCTCAGCCAGGAGCTGGTCATGCGCAATGAAAAGATCTGTCGACTCCATCCCGTCGCGCAGGAGCGCGGCGGCTAGGCCACCGTTAATCCGACCACTGCAAAATGGGTTACATGCTCGCGGGCCCAGATTCTGCGGTCATCCCCGGTGCTCGATGAGTCAGCAAATGAAGTGCGGGCAAAGTCAGGCGAATCTGAGACTCCACGCTGATAGGGGTGCGGCATGTCGGTGCGCAGTTTTAGTCAGGCGCTCTTTTTCTTGCACAAAGCAACATCAGGCAGCACAACTAGCTTCCCTAAGCAGAGCTTTCCATATCAATGACGCGCGAGCGAGATGGGACGTAGTGTCGTTACAAACTGAATGGCCAGAGTATTCTGCTGGTTGCTGCTAATCGTTGGCCCCTGCTGCACTTCGTACTCTAATTTCACTAGTTCGTTCTTGCCCGCGCGGTAGCCCAATGCAGCTTCATAGTAGCGCCAGCCGGGGAACGCGCTAGGGCTCATGTAACCGATGCGCGTCGCTACGTACCACCGCGGGTGCACCACCAGGCGAACTTCGCCGTACCCAGCGCTCTCGGTGAATGGCGGAATGACGGTGTAGTCCATTCGAAAATGCTGCCACTCTGCATTGACATTCCAATGACCAGCCCCCCATTGCGCGTCTACGCCAACAGCAGTTGCGGGAAGATTTCTCGGATCGCTTTCGCCTGGAAAGAAGAACGGATATTGACGGTCCAAATACGGCCCTCGATAAGCAGAGAATCCCACGCGGAAGCCTTGGCGGATCGTGTAGCCCGCTCCCGCGGTCCAGTTCAGGTATTGACCCGTGTCCAAAACGCTGCGAGG
>DATJKY010000470.1:0-6122 GCA_035490955.1 Terriglobia bacterium
TCGGTAGGTAAAGTCAAGACCATTCTCGAGGCACAAATCGGGCCTCTTCGGTAACAGCGATCCCAGAATTCACGTGCTAGAAGGCGAAGGAAGGGAAGGTATCGAGCGGTCACGTGCTGCAGGGGGATGGCTTCCGACTCGGCGACACGGAGGGTTGGTGGCTAACGTTACAGGGGACTTCTCGACAATTACTTGCGGGAAGGGCTGTTCCCAACACTTTTCGAGCGGAGCGATTCGAAAGTCTCGGTCTCCGATATGCCGACTGTTCAGGCCAAATCCGGCGCTGGTCGCAACTATACCGCTTGCAGCGATTTGCAACCAACCGAGCCAGGCGACGAGCTTTCGCGGCGCTAGGGACCAGCGCTACAGTAAATGTTGGCTGAACCAACGCAGGTCGGGTCGCACCGGTCGCACGCGGTCACATGGTACGCGAGGTACGTGATCGTTACATTGACTCGCCTGTGGGCACGGCCTAACATAGGGAGCGCGAGTATGGGGTCCATCCCGGTGGTTGGCCAGACATTCTGCCACTACCGCATCGTAGAGCGAATCGGTGCGGGCGGAATGGGAGAAGTGTATCGCGCCACAGACACCAAGTTGGGTCGTGACGTGGCGCTGAAGGTCCTGCCGGAGGTGTTTGCCCGAGACGCCGAACGCATGGCGCGCTTCAGGCGTGAAGCGCAGTTGCTGGCCTCGCTGAACCATCCCAACATTGCCACGATCCACGGCCTCGAAGAGTCCAACGGGCAGTGTGCGCTGGTGATGGAGTTGGTCGAAGGACCGACCCTGGCGGAGAAAATTGGTGTAGCGCAGGGCTCGCCTTCTAGCCCTGCGGCTTTTCGAGTTGAAGGACCGCAACGCCGGAAGGCGGGCGTTGCGCTACAGATCGACGAATCCCTACACATCGCCAAGCAAATCGCCGAGGGGCTGGAATACGCCCACGAGCGCGGCATTATCCATCGCGACCTCAAGCCTGCCAACGTGAAGGTGAGGCCGGATGGCACGGTGAAGATCCTCGATTTCGGCTTAGCCAAGGCGTTGGAAGAGACTCCCGCAGCGGGCAGCATCAACACCTCACCCACGATCAGCGCGGCGGCGACACGCGAGGGGATCATCCTGGGGACCGCAGCCTACATGAGTCCGGAGCAGGCGCGGGGCAAGCCAGTGGACAAGCGCGCTGACATCTGGGCTTTCGGAGTGGTGCTCTATGAGATGCTCACGGGCCAGAGGCTTTTCAGTGGGGAGACGGTTTCCGACACCCTGGCGGCAGTGATTACGAAGGAGCCGGACTGGGAAGCGCTGCCGGTGACGACGCCCACTCCGGTGCAAAAGCTGGTTCGCCGCTGTCTCCACAAAGATCCGAAGTGGCGGTTGCGCGACATCGGCGAAGCACGGATCGCGATTGAAGAAGCGCTGGACCCCTCAAAGGCAGTGGCGGTAAACGAAGCGGGCTTGGTCCAGCCTCTCACGACGCGACGGACTCGGACGATCATCTGGAGCCTGGCAGTGCTTGCCGCTCTCAGCCTTGCCATCACGTTCTGGAGTCTGTTACGGGCGCCGTCGTCCCCAACTCGACCGATCGTTCGGCTGTCAGTGACGCTTCCACCATCCGAGCGGCTGGGGCTCGGGCTCACTCCGGTTCTCGCCCTCTCGCCCGACGGCTCACGTCTGGTGTACGTCGCGAGCCGTGCCGGCACCAATCAGCTTTACGTGCGGTCGATAGACCGAACTGAGGCCACGCCCATTCCGGGCACTGACGGCGGCGAGAGCCCGTTCTTCGCCCCTGATGGGCAGTCGGTAGGGTTCTTCGCTGAAGGCAAACTAAAGAGCGTCTCTATGAGCGGCGGGGCACCGTCGACGCTGTGCAGTGCGGTCACGGCCCGTGGTGCGAGTTGGGGTGCTGACGGCAATATCATCTTCACACCATCGCTGGCGTTTTCGGGTCTTTTCCGGGTCTCGGCCAATGGCGGCACACCGCAGGGCCTGACCAGGCCTGATCTCAAGAAGGGAGAGATTTCCCATCGCTGGCCTGAAATTCTGCCGGGCGGGCAGGCAGTGCTCTTCACTTCCTGGACCGGCGGGAACTTCGACGACGCGCGGATTGAGGTACTGTCGCTCCGGACAGGGGAGCAACGGGTCGTGCTACAAGGGGGCACCGACGCTCGCTACATTCCCACAGGCCACCTGGTCTACGGCCGGGCGGGGGAGCTATGGGCGGCGCCGTTTGATCTCAAGCGACTCCAGGTGACAGGGCCCCCAGTATCAATTCTTCAGGGAGTCACGATGCGCTCAACAACCGGCGCAGTCGAGTTCACTTCTTCAATTGACGGTTCACTCGCCTACGTCCCCGGAGCACCGAAGGGCGGAGAAGGTACGCTCGTCTGGGTGGACCGGACGGGGGCGGCCCAGGCGCTTCCCGCGCCCCCGCGTGTTTACACTGCTCCCCGGCTGTCGCCTGATGGGCGGCGCGTGGCCCTCGGAATCACTGCCCCTACTCAAGGGCTGTGGGTCTACGATTTGACGCGAGGCACATTAACGCGACTGGCGGAGACCGGACTCGTGCCCTTTCCGATTTGGACGCCGGATGGCAACCGTTTGGCGTTCACTCTACCGGGACATCAGTTACCCTCGGAAGCCCAAGGGGCTTTTTGGAACATCTTCTGGATGCCCTCCGATGGCAGCGGAGCTCCGGACCGCGTCACCACGAGCCAAAACGCCCAGTGGCCGGGTTCTTGGTCTCCCGACGGGCGACGGTTGGCCTTCACCGAGGCAGATCCGACCACGGGCTATGACATCTGGGTGCTGACGATTGAAGGCGAGCGCAAAGCGCAGCCCTTCCTCCAAACGCCCTCTAATGAAAGCGCGCCAATGTTCGCGCCCGACGGCCGCTGGCTTGCGTATGCGTCCGATGAAACAGGCAGGAAGGAGATCTATGTGCGACCCTTTCCTGGCCCTGGCGGGAAATATCAGATTTCAACGGAGGGCGGAACCGAGCCCGTTTGGGCCCGGAGCGGACGGGAGCTGTTCTATCGCAACGGCGACAAGATGATGGCCGTCGCGGTCGAAACCAAGCCGGTATTCGCTGCGGCTAAACCCAGGCTCCTTTTCGAGGCGCCCTACGAACCGGCGCTGTACACTTTCCTGGCAGACTATGACGTCAGCCCAGACGGGAAGCGGTTCCTGATGGTCAAGGCAAGCGAGGGTGAATCGGTGGCCCAGATCAACGTCGTGTTGAACTGGTCTGACGAACTCCGCCGGCTCGCGCCAGCAGGAAAACCATGACGCTCAACGCAGGAACGAAGATCGGGCCGCTGGACCACAAAGATCGCCAATCGTAGCTCGGGTCCGCCCCTCCGTGGTGCCTTGGTCACGGCGGATGGTAGATGTCTGCTCATTCTAGGTCGCTCTAACCTCGGGATTTTGCCCGGGAAACAACCTCTGCGCAAAGCGAGGGGGCCGCATCCTGCATAGCTGTTGGGAAATCGCCTTGTGTTAAACAATTAGAAGCGATACTAGGTGTCCCCTCGGCGCTCCTCCAAAACAGGGTCGGCGTCAAGAACACCTTTGAGCGCTCCCACTAAGTATGCCACATGGCCTCATGCTTCGAGCCGACCGTTAATCCGCCCAACAGCATTGCGACGGGTCCTCGCTACGCGACGAGCAGTGAGCTAGCCCTTAGTTCTCGGGTACTGGCGGCGCCGGATGATGGAGCGCTGGGAACAGATGACACCCGAGGAACGCGAGAGGTTCCGTCAAGGGCTGGAGAGTCGTTGTGGCCCATTTGGGCCCGCACCGGAGGCAAAGCAGTGATCTAACTCTTATAATTGATCGCGATGAATGCGGATCTGACAGCAACGCTCCTGGCTGCGAACCTACTGTTAAGGGCGCTGCTGCCCGTCCACGGGCGAGCCGCGCCCAAGTCGCTCCGGGAGGCACAGCTCGAGGATTTGAAGACGGCGCAGACTGAGTACGTCCTGAAAAGTAAAGCGTTCACTCCAGAAGGGCGAGAACGAGCCCTCAGGTTGATTGAGAGTTTAAAGGCCAGGGCCGGCACCCTTTCCAATCCCGAATTCTTTGTCGGAATCGGGAAAATCGCTGCGTTGGCTGATAACGGTCATGACGGCTCGGCGAAGCCCGGCGACCATGCCTGGACGCCTGCCAAACGCCTGCCCCTGCGAATGATTTATTTCCCCGACGGTTTGGTGGTGGCCCGCGCCGCTCGGGAACAAGCTGATTTGCTGGGAGCACGCGTGATTTCGATAGAGGGCTTGTCACCGAATGAGATGTTTTCCCGATTGCGGGTGCTATCGGGCGGAACCGACAATTACCGCAGTTGGGACGCGATGTGGGCGATCGAGTGGAGCGATATCCTGTTTGCCCTGGGCATGGCTCAGGCGCCAGACCGCTTGAGATTCAGCCTGGTCCTGCCTAACGGCCAGACGGTGGAGAGAACCATTGCGCATGTGCCTGTCGAGTCCATGCCGCCTGGCGCCTATCCACAGCACCTCTGGTCGCCCGTGCTTGCTAAGGGCGAAGCCGAGCGCGGTTGGAAGGTGGCGACCGACACTACGCATGTGCCGCTCTATCTGCAGGACCCCGAAGCGCCCTTCCGCATGGTAAGCCTGCCGGACATGGATGCGCTTTATGTCCAAATCCGCTTCAACCTTGATATCGACGGTCATTCCATCAAGCAATTCGCTGCTGCGGTCCGTCACGCAATCGAAACCGGTCATCCGGCGAACCTGGTCTACGACGTGCGATTCGACACCGGCGGCGACATCACACAGACCCGCGACCTTATCCGCGCCATTCCGGCGAGTGTGCCCGGATGTATCTACGTGCTCGTGGGGCCCTTGACCTTTTCCGCCGGAATTGTCTCCGCGGCCGCCATGAAACATGACGGTCGGGACCGGGTAATCCTGGTCGGGGAGGAGGTTGCGGATCGCCTGCGCTTCTGGTCGGAAGACAAACCTGTGTGCCTGCCGAATTCCGATCTCTGCCTGCATCCGACCACCGGCCTGTGGGACCTGGTGAAGGGATGCAAAGGAGAAGCCGGCTGCTACGGGGACCAATTCGATGCCACGGTCGGCAGCCTGGAACCGGCACTGCGGGCCCCTTTGACTGCTACGGCTTGGTTAGCCGGGAAGGACCCGGGCATGGAGGCCATTAGGTCCGAGCTGGGAAAACCATCCCCGCCAGACCATCGCCATCAGGGCGCAGCGCCACCTCGACGGCGCAAACCCGCCTGACTCACCAGTCGCTCATGCTGCCTGGCGACACCCAGAAATCATGAAGACGCCCCAGCCCGGGTGGCGCACACATCGCGCATTTTGCGATGTGCGACCGTAGCAAACCGCAGGGTCGAAAATGCGTGGGCGAGTTGTATTTCCAGAACTGTTGAAAGTCTTCCTTGAGCAGGTAGGCGCGGACGGTTCTCAGGTTGTAGCGCAGCAGATCGCGGAGTCGGAATTTCTGCTGAGGGGTTAGATTGTCTTTGCGCTTGAGGACACACCAGCGGGTCTTCTTCAGCAGCGGCTCATAACCTTCACGGGCCATTTGCCGGGCTTCAGCGGCAAGGACCTCATCCAAAAGCCTTATTCATCTGGGAAACGATGTGGAAGCGATCGAGGATGTGCAATGCCTGCGAGCACTTCTCGCGGCCAACCTGCAAGTAGGGCTGCCACATGTCGGAGCAAACGAACTGGATCTCAGGCTAATCTTTGTGATGGAAGAAGCGAGTTCGCAGCGCTGTTTGTCAGAAAGAAAGCGCAAGGACGGCCTTGCTTCACGATGGCGATGCCTTCAGGTGAGCCAGGAGGAAGCGCATGACCTGCTGATTGGCATCAATGTCATCTTTTCCGGAGAACCCATGACCCGCAAACCGGTAAGTCATGAACTCATAGTTTTTGTGGGCTCGCTTGAGGGCTTCGGCTAACTCGACGGAATGGCTGTAGGGCGCGGCGTCATCCGCAGTGCCGTGCAGGATCAGGAGCGGAGTCTTGATGCGATCGACGAAGTTGACGGGCGAGGCGGCCCGGTAGGCTTCCGGGTTCTGCTCGGGCGTGCCGCCCAGCAATTCCCCTAGCCCCGCCCGCAGCGGCGGGTTGTCCCGGTAATACTTC
>DATJKY010000471.1:0-5556 GCA_035490955.1 Terriglobia bacterium
ATTAGATGCCCCACTTGGTCACCGGGGCCCCGGCGCTAAGGGTGCCAGCCCGGAGGCAACGGCAATTCCAAAAATGATTGAGGAGAAAGAATTGGAATGCCCTGGAAAGGATTGAGCGCAAGCAGGTCAGCATCGCCAGTGACAATGTGAGTTGCAAGACCACTCACAGCGAGTTCCAGAAACTTATCGTCCTGAGGATCACGGCAGGCTCTTATCTGAACGTCAACATCGACCCATCGGGCCTCGCGCGTCAGAGCCGCAAGGAAACTTCGGATATCTTCCTCATCACAATATCGACGGAAGCGTTTTCTGCTCAGAACTTCGTAGAGTTCGGCGAGTATAGCGAACGAAAGCAGTATCTTTCCTCTTTGCAGTGTCAGGTCAACAGCATGGCGAGGCTTCGAATCCGGTAGGAGCAACGCGCTGACGATGACGTTCGTATCGAAAACGCAGCGCAATTATGCGCCCTTCAGCAGAGAATCCAACATCTCCGGGGTGAGTCCTCGAGCCTTCGCTTTGCGTCCGACCTCATCGAGTACCTGCTGTAACGAAGGGGAGTCGCCAGTAGCCAGCTCCCTGAGCCAAAGGCTCAACAAAGCCTGGATCCTCCGCCTTTCTTCGGGAGCGGCGGAGTTGTAGACCTGCGCCGTTTGGGGGTCGACGGGAATCGTGATGGTGGGGTTCGCCACGGTCCTGACCTCCCATTCATTGTAGGCAAAAAAGTACAACTTTGCCATACTCAGGCACTATCACGCACCTAAAGAATTGAGTCATCGGTTCATCGCATCATTGATGAACTGAGGTGCGGGGAGTTTTGGGCAATGACTCGATGACCCGATGACTCAATCGCTCACTGGAGGTATCGAGTGCTGAAAACCCGACGGGCAGTCATATATTATTGGACATTGCTTGACCTTCTATCGCATTGAGACGCGCTCAAGAGGTATAGTACAAGTCGATCGAGAGGGCAAACCGAAATTCCGGCTAATCGCTACCTTAACGCCGGACTGCGTTCGAATGATTCTACAGGAGCGACTTTGATCGCGAGAGCGCCTAGACTGGCCGGCGCAGAGGTCGGCGTTGGGACGGGAGACCACACCCGGCATCTCATTGCCCTGCGGCTGCTTCCCTTTCTTTTCATCCTCTACATCAGCAACTATCTTGACCGCACCAGCGTGGCCTATGCGGCGCTTGGGATGTCTCGGGACCTCGGATTCAGCGACCGGGTGTTTGGACTTGGAGCGGGCATTTTCTTCGTCAGCTACGTGGCCTTGCAGATCCCCGGCGCCCTGCTGGTGGAGCGCTGGAGCGCGCGCCGTTCGATTGCTGCGAGCCTGATCGCCTGGGGATCGCTGACGGCGCTCACCGCGCTGGTGCACACCCCAGGTCAGCTCTACCTGGCGCGATTCTTATTGGGCGCGGCGGAAGCGGGTTTTTTCCCTGGGGTCATCGTCTATCTGAGCCACTGGTTTATTCAGGAGGACCGCGCCAAGGCGACCAGTAACTTTATGGCCGCCATTCCGCTGTCATTTGTTATTGGGTCGCCGCTCGCCGGGTGGATTCTCGGCCACCAGTGGCTGGGCGTGGAGGGTTGGCGTTGGCTGTTCATCTTGGAGGGACTACCGGCCATCCTGCTGGGCGCTGTCGCGTTCTTTTACTTGACGGACCAGCCGGCGGAAGCCGCGTGGCTCGATCCCCCCCAGCGGGCATGGATTGAACAGAAGCTCAAAGAGGAAAAGCCGCCCAACCCAAGGTCGACCACGGTGTGGCAGGCGCTGCGCTCTCGCACTGTCCTGCTGCTGGCCTCAGTAACCTTTTTCGAGTACTTTATGGGCTACACCTTTTACTTTTGGTTCCCGACCATGCTGAAGCGCCAGTCAGGATTGTCAGATGCCCGAGTCGGCCTGCTCGGCGCTTTGCCTTACGTCGTGGGATTCCTCGCCATGCTGATCAACGGATGGCATTCCGACCGGAGCGGCGAAAGGCATTGGCACGCCGCGGCTCCACTGTTCATTATGGCACCTGCATTACTGGGCCTCACCACTCAACCGGGCTCAATCTCGCTCACGGTCGCCTTGTTCACCATTGCAGGTGTGCATCTAGCGTTTCTCCCGGTGTTCTGGGCGATCCCAACCGAAATCCTGAGCGCCTCGGCCGCCGCGGCAGCAGTTGGAATGATTAACGCCATTGGCAGCATCGCGGGCTTTGCCGGTCCCTACGCGTTCGGCTACCTGAAGACGCGAACGGGATCGTTCTCGTATGGGCTGGCGGTGATCATGGTGACCGCATTGGCGGCAGGGATGGTGATCCTGCGCACGGCAGGAGCCGCGCTCACTACCCGCGAAGAGGGACATCGTGAGTAGTAAACCATTGTCCGGCCCCTCCAGGGCCGGAACCGTCTTTCCGAATTCGGTTCCGTAGGTTGAAACCTACGGCTACTCACGGTGCCCCGCTTCGCGGGACTACGAAGACGCTTGTCCGAATGTTAACAAGCGTGCCTAGCCTCGAAGATGATGATGCACAAGGCATCTATAAGCAGCGCGTGGTCATAGACCACGCCCGGCGCGCAAGCGGACCGCTCACTCGAGGACGTGGATGTTCTTCTTCGCGCACATCTCTTTCAGAATCGTCGGCCACACGGTGACGCTGACTTCGCCGAGGTGCGCCTTGCGCAGCAGAAGCATCAATGTGCGCGACTGGCCGATACCCCCGCCAATGCTGAGCGGGACCTGGTTGTTGATGATGGCCTGGTGGTAAGGGAACCTCAGGGAATCCAGTTGGCCCGACCGTTCCAGTTGCCGCCGCAGCGTTTCTGCGTTGACGCGGATGCCCATAGAGCTTAGTTCATGACGCCGCCGCGTGACATGATTCCACACCAGGATGTCGCCGTTGAAGCCGTGCATGGGTTTTCAGCGTAGGCGCGACATCGGCGTGATCGGGGTGAAAATTTCTCTCTTGACTTTATCGGGTTACTACTGCTATACTTAAACCTTTAGGTAACTCATCTGATCGCGGCGCTTCGTGGCATCCCAGGGAGGGAGAACTCGAGGAGGGTCTAGTCTAGCAGGGTGAGGAAAAAGTGTTGTGGCGCGCTCCGAAAGGGCGGGGCTTCAAGAGTCTGTGTGAAAACCCATTCCCGGGCGCCTTTCGTACGGCGGCCTTTAGGCCGGCAGTTTCGTTTCAACAAGATGCCTGGCTGAAGTCGGCCTCTACCGAGGGGCAGACTCGGGTTTTACATACAGACTCCTCAAGCCCCGCTTTCCGAGGTTCTTTTCCGCAGCCTGCTAGTCTAGTCTAGTGGAATGTCACGGGTGGAGCCGTCGGTTAGCTCGGAAGCTAGAGGCGCTTCAGAGGCCTCCAAGCGCAAGTGACCCGGGGGCTAGCGACCGGGGGGCGTCGGCCACCAAACGACTTGCAGGGGTCGCGAGGAAAAAAACTTGACACCCCCACCCCGATTCCCAGAGAGTGGATCGATGTTGTTGAAAACAAATGGCCGGACCAAAAAAAGAAGCTTTTATCCCACGATGTCTATGATAATAAGCGTGTTATTCGAAGTTTTCCGCAAAGCCGTCTTTTATTTTCAGTATGATAGCCTGTGGAAAAATCTGAAAGTGACGTCGAACGTCGGCCGAACCCACGATGTGTATGACCAGAAAGGGGTTAGCCTGAAAAGAGGAAAATGCTGCCGATTGTTTTCAACAGGATACGGGCAGGAAAATGAGGCACGTTGTGCCGCGTTTTGTACCGAACCCACGATCTCGATGATGGGAAAGTACTTAAGGACCAATCGGCAGTTCTTTGCGATTTGGTATGTTATTGAAAATAAAGGACGAAGCTCTCTAGCCTCCGAAAACAACGGCTTCCGAACCGACGATGTGCATGATAGAGAAGGGGTTAATGGCATATGCCAGTCTTTGGCTATTTTGCATGTTATTGAAAATAAATCGCGAAGCAAACTAGCCCCCGGAAGCGACAGGTGTGGAACCCACGATGTACTTGAAATGCGAAGACTTAGCCAGAGATAGCGCCTTTTCCATTCATTCCCGCCCCTCGAGTATGGGTAGCCTCTATGTAGCCTCCAGCCTAGGCGTCCGGGGACTCGGTGGCGCAGACGCCGGAGCTCCCGCCCATAAAGCCGGGGGGCTGCGTCTCATGAGGTTAGTAGTCTGCACCTCGCCGGGTTCGCAGTTAGTCCCAAGAACCGCAGCGCCAGAAGCGGGTTTGCGCGGCGATGTACCAGAAATCTATTGCGCGTCCGACGCGTTCGGGAGACAATTAGGAAGCCAGAGGGAAAACGCGAGTCGGAAGAGAAAAGCAGCGTCTCTTCAGCCGACCCTGGGGGCACGAATAGAAACAAGGGCGGTTGTACGGCCGGCTGCAAGAAGTAATCAACGTGCACGAGCCGCAGAGGCCAAAGTGGCATGGCTCGGCACCACGGACCGCAGAGCCAACACGGGTTTGCGCTACAAACTGTGTTCCAGAACCGCAGACCCGACAACGGGGTCTGCGCCACAAACTGCGCACCACGAACCGCAGGCCCGGCAGCGGCCTGCGCAGCGAGAGAGACTTGCAACCTGCGCTTTCTTTCTTCCCTAGCCACCTTCTAGCTGACGACAAGCTCCACGACCATTGTGGGGTCTTTGCCGTGTCCGGACATGCGGAGGCTGCCAAGCTCACCTACCTGGGTCTTTACGCGCTTCAGCATCGCGGTCAAGAAAGCGCTGGGATCGCCGTCGCGCAGGGGGAAAGACTGGTCTGCCACAAGGGAATGGGGCACGTGGACGAAGTCTTTACTCCCGCCGTGCTCAAGAACCTGGAGGGTGAGCTTGCGATCGGTCACACGCGATATTCCACGGCCGGCGACACCGATCTGCGAAACGCCCAGCCCCTGACGGTGAGTTGCCAGAAGGGTCAGGTAGCGCTGGCGCACAACGGCAACCTGGTGAATGCCTCCGCCGTCCGGCGGGAACTGGAGGCGCGCGGTGACATCTTCCAGACCTCGAGCGACACGGAAGTGATCCTTCACTTCTTCGCGCGCTCCAAGCACGCGGGTATTCCGGAGTCGCTGGCCGACGCTCTGGATCGCGTGGAAGGCGCCTACTCTCTGGTGGCCCTGTTCAAGAACAGCCTCTTCGGCATACGCGATCCGCGCGGCTTCCGTCCCCTTTGTCTGGGAAAGCTGCAGGACGCCTACGTTCTCGCGTCCGAAACTTGTGCCCTTGATCTGATCGGGGCCGCTTTCCTCCGCGATGTGGAGCCCGGGGAGATGGTGATCCTCGATAAGCGCGGTCTGACCTCATTGCGCTTTGCTCCACCGGCGCAACCCGCGCAGTGCATCTTCGAGCATGTTTATTTCTCCCGACCAGACAGCGTCGTCTTTGGGCGCGCGGTGAACTCCAGCCGTGAGCTGCTGGGACGGTTGCTGGCGCGCGAGCAACCGGCCGAAGCGGATATGGTGGTGCCCGTACCCGATTCGGGCGTGCCCGCAGCCATCGGATACTCGGATGAATCCCGAATCCCTCTCAGGGTGGCGCTGATCCGCAACCACTATGTGGG
>DATJKY010000472.1:0-23479 GCA_035490955.1 Terriglobia bacterium
GTGCGTGTAAGCTCGAACTCGCGGCTGGCGTCCGCAGTCCGGCCTAGTTCCTTGTAAGCGCTGGCCAGGAGGTAGTGAGCCGAATAGTTGTTGGGGTCCATCTTCAACGCCTTTTCCAGGAACCCGGCAGCCAAGCCGGCGTCACCCTTCTTGAGCTCGACCTTACCCAGCAGAATGTACGGCCCAGTGAAATTCTGGTTCAGCCAGATGGCCTGCTTCAGGGCGTTCTCGGCCTCATCCCACTTTTCCAACCGCGTGTACGCGTCGCCCATGCGCCAGTAAGCCAGCCAGAGGATGGGGTTAATCTCCAGCTCCTTGTGGAACTCGTCGAGCGCGAGGTCGACTTTCGACTTAAAGAGATAGATTTCACCGAGCAGAAAATGGGCCATCGGGATACGCGGGTCCATCGCCAGCGCTTGCTGGAACTCCGGCACGGCCTTGTCTTCGAACTCCTCGCGAATCATCATCTGGCCAAGCACGACGTGGGCCTGGGCGCTTCCCACCGGCACGGAAAACATCTTAGCGAAGGCCCCGCGGGCCTTGTCGTACTGATAGCTCTGCAGGTAGCTGATGCCCAGCAGATACGAGGCAGTTACGTCCGGCCGCGGCAACCACGACTCCACCTTCTCGAGGAGCGGAATAGCCTGCTGCACATGCCCGAGCAGGTAGTAGGAGAGCCCGAGGAGCTGGGTCGATTCGCCGTCGTCGGACTTCTGCTTCACGGCCAGCTCTAGATGTGCGACCGCCTGCTGAAAGTCGCGTTTCTGGTAGTAGGTCTTGCCCAACCGGGCTTCGAGGCCGGGCGTCTTCGGATCCTTCTCGGAGACCTCGCGAAGCACAGAAAGCGCTTGGTCGAGCTTGCCCTGGCTAATGAGCTCGTCAGCGCGCGCTAGATCCGGGGTCGCAGCGTCGGCAGGCAGCGCCTGCAAGGCTGCGATAGGCCGAGCTGAGTCATTGCTCGCGAGGCATGACATGAGCAGAAATGCGCCTCGCAAAGCTCCGGCACAAGTTCTTGGCGCGCGAGTCACTTCAACCCCTCTTCCTGCTAGCATCACTCCAACATGACAGGCTCCGGCCGTTCCTTTGCCGCCGGCTTCAGGTGCGGGTATCGTTCGAGAAAGCGCGCGCAGGTGTTCCAGCGCAGGATGGCATCGTCGTTCGCTGGAGGGCGGATTGCTTCTGCCTTCTCGTACCAATTCATCGCCTCGCGGAAAAACTCGTACACGACGTGCGCCGAGCCTTGGCGGCCTTGCTCCAGAACCGTCTTGGCCCTCCTCTCAGAGATGACTCCGGAATAGTAGGCTCGCTCGTATTCGTCGTGCAGACGGGGAACCACATCTCTCGCCTCCTGCACGGACACGCCCTGGTGGAACTGATCGGTTAGGGCCAGGATAAGGGTGACCAAGGCAGCCTGATTCTCGGGGTCGACTCGCAAGACGTCCTGACAGATGCTCTCGGCTTGCCAAGCTTCGTTGAGCAGCCGGTAACGCTCCGCCTTCGCCAGCGCTGCTGGAATAGCGTCTCTGTGTAACGGTTTCAGTTGCAGCATGTTGCCCTCCCGCCTTTAGACAGCCACACCGACCCATCGCGGCCTTAAGGCCGCAAGCAAAAGCTTATCATGCCGAGCGAAGTACTTGGCTTACTTGCCGCACCCTGCTTAACCTAACTAAGGAATACTCCATAAGAGGTACGCCGCCAGAACCGTCCCCAGAATTGCTCCGCCGTAACAGAAAGTGTTGATGAGTTCATTGAGGTGTTTGATCTGTAAGCCATCGTAGAGGGTATAGCGGAATCGATGAGCCCAGTGGAACAGCGGAAGAGAACAGAGAACGAACAGATACAATCGCGCGAACGGATACCTAAGTAATGCCAGAAGGCTCGGGTAGCTTGGACCATCCAGCCACCCCAGGGGGAAGGCCACCACGAACAGGAAAAGATGGACCGGAATCAACATCGCCGCAACCACGCCGCCGGCGCTGAAAAGCATCCAGAAAAAAGGTTCGTTCGATCTCTTGTCCATTTATCCTCGCAGCAGGATCCAAGCCACGGCCGCCGATATCGCCAGCCAGACGAAGTAGCTGGGGGCAACGATGAGCAAGCTGGGAATTCGCTTTCCTCGTACGCGAAGTGGCATCGCTTTTGGGGTCAGGTTGAACCAAGTAGTGGCGTGGAACACGACGAACAACAGGGCGGCCACATTGACCGCGATAAGAGTCGGACTACGTAACCACTCCTGGAACTCCGTGTAGGCCGTCGGCCCGTTCTTCAACGCCTTAATCTGGAGCAGGGCTATGACCACGAACCAGGCAACGAAGACACTACTCAGTTCCCGAAGGATGAATCTCAAATAAGGCCATCGGTGCAACCACCAGTAGGTAGAGACGCGCTTTCGGAACGTCCTGGGCGAATACTCTGTGGAGCTAGGCATGTTACCTCCTTCCCCACGGCATCAGGAAGGACTTCATCCACTCCTTGGCGGCCGTCAGCTTGTACTGCTGAATGGCTCCGGCGGGGTCGACATCCTTGGGACAGACTTCGGTGCACTCGCCGACGAACGTACAAGCCCAGATGCCATCGCTGTGCGAGAGGATGTCGAGCCGCTCCTGAGCGCCCTGGTCGCGGGAATCTGCGTTATACCGCTGCGCCAGGGCGATGGCCGCCGGCCCGCTGAAGAGTGGATCCAATCCGTAAACAGGACAGGCAGCGTAGCAGAGCAGGCAATTGATGCACATGCTGAATTGCTTGAAAGTATCCAACTGTGCGGGGGTCTGGAGGAACTCACCCTGTGTCAAGGGCCTTTCTTCTTCCCGAATGAGCCACGGCTTCGCCTTGCCGAGCTTCACCAGGAAATCCGACACTTCGACGATGAGATCCCGAAGGATGGGGAAGTTTTTCATCGGCTCAACCCGGACCGGGCCGGGCGCGTAGTCCGCGAGGAAGGTAGCGCAGGTGAGCTTCGGTTCCCCATTCACCATCATTCCGCAACTCCCGCAGATCCCCATCCGGCAGGACCACCGGAATGACAAAGAGCCGTCCACTTTGTCCTTCACGTAATTGAGCGCGTCGAGAACCACCCACTCTTTTCGCAGTGGGACCTCATAGGTTTGCAATCCGGGTTCCTTATCGCGTTCCGGATGATAGCGCGTGACTTCCAGGATGATTTTTTCTGTCATAGTTCAAAAAAGAGAGAATTTCAAATGGCAAACGGCAAATTTCAAATGGCCCGGAAAACCATTTGCCATTTGCTCTTTGCCATTTGCCGTTTGCCATTCTTCCTGCTCGTCCCTTATTTCCCGTAGACCCGCTCCCCGGGCGGCCAACGGGTGATGGTTACTGGCAAGTATTCCACTCGCGGCCGGCCGCATGGCTTGCGATACACCAAAGAGTGAGCCAGGAACTTCTCATCGTTCCGCGCCGGAAAGTCGGTTCGCTGATGGGCGCCACGCGACTCAGTCCGCTGCAAGGCCGCCTGCACCATCGATTCGGCAACGTCGAGCATGAACGAGAGTTCGATGGCGGAAACCAATTCGGTGTTGAAAACCTGGCTGCGATCGTCGAGAGCGATGTTGCGGAATCGTTCCTGCAGTTCGTGGAGCTTGTCGGCCGCCTCAGACAGAGAATCGCCCGAGCGGTAGATTCCGGCGCTTTTCTCCATCGTCGCCTGCATCTCCTCGCGCAGAGTTGCGATGCGTTCGCCGCCCCCTGTCTTTCGAAGGAACTGGTCCTGCAGTCGGGCCTCCTCATCCAGCGCCTGAGCGAGCGCCTGTCGGCCTGGCGCCTTCTGTCCCGCCGCGAATCTCGCCGCCGCGCGTCCGGCTCGTGTACCGAACACGAACAGCTCGGGCAGAGAATTGGAACCAAGCCGGTTAGCGCCATTAATGCTGACGCAAGCCACTTCGCCCGCGGCATACAGACCCCTGAGCGGCGTGGCCGCGTCGAGATCGGTGTGAACGCCGCCCATCATGTAGTGAACCACCGGCCTAACCGGGATCAACTCCTTGATGGGATCGATATTCTCGTATTTGAGGCACAGCTCCCGAACAAAGGGGAGTTTCGTGTTAATTGTTTTCTCTCCTAGGTGCCGAAGATCGAGGTAAACCACATGCCCGTAAGGTCCTTCGAAGGTATGGCCTTTCTCCTGCTCCTTGACGAACGCCTGGGACAAGCGATCGCGGGGGCCCAACTCCATGCTGCGGAGAACGGGCTTTGGCTGTGGCGTTCCCAGGCTGTAGTCCTGCAGGTACCGATAGCCGTGCCGATTGATTAAGTAACCCCCTTCGGCGCGGGCCGCCTCCGTAATCAGAATCCCTGTAAAAGGCAGTCCCGTAGGATGGTACTGAATGAACTCCATGTCTTTCAAAGGCGCGCCCGCTCCATAGGCCAGCGCCATGCCATCCCCGGTCTTGATGTTGGCGTTTGTCGTAAAGGGGAAGACGCGGCCGCAGCCCCCTGTGCACAAGATGACCGCCTTAGCGGTGATCGCCTGGATCTTCCCCGTGGCAAGCTCGATGGCAACAACGCCCTGCGCGGCGCCATCGTCGACCAGCAGTCTGGTCACCAGGAACTCGTCGTATCGGGTTATGGCACTGTATCTGAGCGAGGTTTGAAACAGCGTGTGAAGCAAGTGAAAGCCCGTCTTGTCAGCCGCAAACCACGTTCGTGTTTTCTTCATCCCGCCGAAGGGCCGAACAGCAATGTGCCCATCCGGCTCGCGACTCCACGGACAGCCCCAGTGCTCCAGACGCAACAGCTCTTGAGGGGCCTCTCTCACGAAGACTTCTACCGCGTCCTGATCGCAGAGCCAATCGCCGCCGGAGATGGTATCGTAAGCATGTTCATCCAGACTATCGTCGGGACGGACCACTCCCGCCGCTCCTCCCTCAGCGGAGACGGTGTGGCTTCGCATCGGGTACACCTTGGAAACAACCGCCACGCTAAGGGTGGGGTCAGTCTCACAGATGGCGATTGCAGCGCGGAGACCAGCGCCACCACCGCCGACCAGAAGCACATCGTGGGACGAGATATCCAACATAAGAGCAGACTTGAGATGATACGCCTACCGCGTTGTCCATCTCAAGCTTACCTCTCCCGAAAACTCGCGCAGACCTGCCGACCGATGCCGAAGCTGCCGAAGCGGTGCCAGTTGGCATTCGTTTCTTACTGTAGTATCCTTGCTCGACCAGTCCCGTAGAGTTACTGACGGGCCCTGAGAACATGGGGCTAACCGGGGGTGTCGGTCTTTGGATCCCTTTCTGGAAACCGGCCAAAAATGGCCCATGGAGTCGTCGGTGTCGGACTTGGCTCGAGTCGAGGTCTCCGTGGCGGCCTGCACGGACATAGGTCGAAAGCGTCAAAACAACGAAGACCGTTTGTTGGTACTCGATCTCAATAGCGAGACCACCTACGACCAACCTGTAGAAGCCACGGTCACCCTAGGGTCACGCGGTCTCCTGCTGGCGGTCGCCGACGGGATGGGAGGGCACCGCTCCGGTGAGGTCGCCAGCCAACTCTGCATCAAAACGCTACCTAGGGTACTTCTGAGCGCGCTGCAGTCAACGAACTCCGGCCCCACCCAGGCGTCGACAGCCCTGGTGCAGGCGGTTGAAACAGCCAGCCAGGTCATCTCCGAGGAAGCCGCGCAGAATCCCGCCCATGAAGGCATGGGGACCACACTCACGGCCGCTCTGCTCAGGGACATGCACCTGGATGTGGCGCAGGTGGGTGACTCACGAGCTTACGTGGTTCGACGAGAGACCTTGACCCAGTTGACCACGGACCAAACCGTGGCCAACTACATGCTGGCCATGCGTCAGGAGCTTCCCACCGACAGTCACGTGGGAGAGATGCTGGTGCAGGCGGTGGGTGGGCATTCCGGCGTGGATGTGGTCCTCACCAGCGATGAATTAGAGAATGGCGACGTTCTGCTGCTGTGTAGCGATGGTTTGTACAAGACGGTATCTTCCTCCGAGATTCTGGAGATCTGTCAGGGCCTGATATCGTTAAAGACGATAGCCGAACGGCTCGTTGCTCGAGCGAACGAAAACGGTGGACCAGACAACGTGACCGTCATCCTGGCGGAAGTTCGAGCCAGAGGTGCGCTGCCATCGTCCTGACACTAGGGTTTCTGCCGTTCTGCCTGTAACGCGAGGACTGGCAGCTGCACACACGGATCCGTGGCTGCGACGAGCCATGCCGAAGGGTCTGATGTCGGCGTGGACCCCTTTGGAGCTGAAGAAATCATCGAGCGATCAGGTACAAACGTGTGGAGGCTCCCGCCTGGGTCTGTCTGCTCTTGCAGACACAGAAGATAAACTTATAACGTTCGGTCGCAAGGGAATGCCAAAGTCATTGTAGAGTATCAGCTTCGCCGCAGCGTAGCGGCGCGACGCGCTTTGGGTTACGAACTGAATAGCTCCGCAAAGAACTGGCGCATCGCGGCCCACGATCGGACATCCGACGGCGCATGATATGCGATGCCCGGTCGGCCGAGGCGATCCGCTGCCGGATTGGTAAAGCCGTGCATTGCCCCGCCATAGAGGACCACCTGAAAATCCACTGCGGCGGCGTGCATTTCGTTCGCAAAAGCGGTCACGTGTTCGAGAGTGGTGAAGGGATCCAGTGCTCCGTGACATACCAGGACTTTGGCCTTCACCTGACCTGCCGCTGCGTGGTGCGTCGTCGCCAGCCCGCCGTGAAAGCTCACCACGCCCTTCAAGTCAGCGCCGGAGCGCGCCAACTCCAGCGCAACCATGCCGCCCAAGCAGAACCCAATTGCGGCCAGTCGTTTCCTGTCTACCTGAGGCCGGGCCGACAACGCGTCGAAACCCGCAAGGGCGCGTGGCAGAAGTCTCTTGGTGCGAAATTCCTCGAACGCCGCCCGTCGTTCTGCCTCACTGGCTGCAATGGGTCGCTCTCCGAACATGTCGCAGGCCAGGCTCACGTAACCCAGCTCGGCCAGTCGTGTCGCACGCTCCCTTTCGTGGTCAGTGAGACCGCTGTTTTCATGAAATACCAGGATACCGGGCTGCGGTTTGCTGCGCGAATTGTCCCAGGCGAGAAATCCGCGCAGCAGTTTGTCGCCTTCACGGTATTCCAGAGTTTGCGTCCTCACTCCATTTGCCCCTAAAGTAGATTCACTTGGTTTCGCCGGGATGGTAGCCGGCTGGTGTGGTTGCAAACGGTACCGTGGAAACCGGCCGGTCGGGAAAGTTTACCATGGTCGGCAGCACTTGTCGGGATTTCTGATAATCCCGAGCCCCAGACCCCGAGTCCCTGCCCCTGCGGCCCGACCGCGGTCACGCGACGTCATACTGGCAGGAATCACAACAATGCAGTCAGCCCGAGCTTCTGCAGGGCTCCTTTGTTGATTGCCGCGCTTTCCGCCGGGCCGCCGGGCGGAACCTCATAGCCATCGAGTTCAACTATCAACCACCCTTGAAAGCCGCTCAAGGCGTGGAGTACCGCTGGAAAATCCACTGCTCCTCGTCCGATTTCACAAAAGTGGTAGGCACCCGAGCGCACCAGGTCGCGATTGGCTTGCGCCAGTTCAGCCACGTCCTTTCGCACGTCCTTGAGGTGTACAAGCGAGAGGCGCTCGTGATAAGTGCGAATCACCTCCGCCGGGTCTGAGCCACCAAGAGCAAGGTGGGCAACGTCGGCAATCAGCTTGACATAGCGCGGATCGGTCGCATCCAGCACCCGCTTCAGTCCTTCGCGAGTTTCACCGAAGGTGCCGAAGTGAGGGTGGTAACCGAGGTTCAGGCCAAATTCCTCCGCCGTTTTGCCCAGGTCATTCAGGTGCGCGCCAAACGTTTTCATCTGCGACCGTGAATATTTCCCGTCGGCGCTGCCGCTGTCGGTGAGTTGAAGGTTAAATCCGCCCAGGCCTTTGAGAAAGGCGGCATACTCGCGGACCTGGCCGGATTCGTCCT
This sequence comes from Terriglobia bacterium, assembly GCA_035490955.1. GTDB lineage: Bacteria > Acidobacteriota > Terriglobia > UBA7540 > UBA7540 > DATJKY01. The sequence goes on from DATJKY010000472.1 coordinate 7,932, forward strand.
GGAGGTGTGCGGGATCGAGTTTGACCTTGGAGCACGAAAGAGCGGCCGGCTGCAGTTTCAACCTCCGAAGTCGTTCCTTAAGTTCGCCGGTCTTATGGCCCCCGTAGGCGTCCTTTACCCAGCCCAGCATCTGCACACCGGCAAAACCGAGGGAAGAGATTGTGTCCAAGGCCTGCAGGAACTGATTTTGAGGCCAGGAGATCGTAGCATAGCCGACGGGATTGGTGATGGGACGAGCGGTAGCCTGCTGCCCGCTCGAGCCCGTTCTCCAGACAAGGGCTAGGGCGGAGGCTAGTCTTAGGAAATCGCGGCGCGAGTTCGTTCTGAGGTTGAGCGTCATGGTTTGCCTGCTGGCGCAAGCCGCCGGAGTTCCTCAGACCAGTTGAGCACGACGTTCAATTGCGTCCTCCCTTCCTGCGGTCCGGGACGGTCAAGGGCTTCGCCGTGCCACCGCTAGCCGAAACTCGATATAGACCCAAAGTGACGGAGGGTGTGAAGACAATTGTGTCACAAAAGTCAAAAAATGGGTCCTTGACGCCGTGTCACCGAATGCGTCGCATTAAGCACATGCCTAGCGTGAACATTCGTCAGCTTCGGGATACGCGGCGGCTGAAAGCTTGGCTGCGCGCTGGCAAAACGGTGGAGCTTCGGGAGCGCGACCGTGTGATTGCCCGCATCGTTCCGGCGGCATCGCCCCAGCAACCCCGCCAGTGGCTGGACTTCGCGGCGCGGCAGAAGGCAATCTTCGGCGATCGCATCCTCCCGGGAGCGGATCTCCTAATCGAGGATCGGGAGAGCGCCCGCTATTGAGCATCTACGCCGACACGAGTTTGATTGTTTCCCTCTACGTCCGGGACAGACACTCGGCCGAGGCCGGGGGGATGGCTTCTAAACCGGTTGTTTGGCTGACGCCGCTGCACCGTGCGGAGTTCGCCTACGCCGTCGCGCAGCACATCTTCCGGCGTCAACTGTCGCCTCATGAGTCCGAGCGAGTGTGGGCGGACTTCGACGCCAACCGCGCGGCAGGGATTTGGGCCGAGGTTGGTTTCCCGGACCTCGCGTTTGAAGTCTGCGCCCAACTGGCGCGACGCCAGGCAGGTCGCCTGGGAGTCCGAACGCTCGATACGCTGCATGTGGCTTGCGCATTTGAACTTAAGGCTACGCAGTTCTGGACTTTCGACAAGGCCCAAGCCAGGCTGGCCCAGGCCGGGGGTTGAAAATCGTCTGAGATGACACCGAATCAAATCTCCCTGAGCCCTACCAGAACTGCATCAAGTCGCTGCTCGAAGCGCTGGAACAGGAGCGCGTGCGGACCGAGCGGAAGTGACGGTCTGCCCTACCCTGCTCGAAAAAACCACGGCCCACTGACGACTGACCACTGCCTTTAGACTTTGTCGGGCACAATGTACGGCGCTCGATAGCCGCGGTCGCCGTCACGCAGCAGGTGGTTCGCCTCTTCGTCGCCGACCACCTGTTCCTTCTCAGGGTCAAAGGTCAGCGTTCGGCCCAGGCGGTAGGACACGTTCGCTAAGTGGACCAGGGTACAGGAGATGTGCCCTTCCTCGATCGGCGCGTTCAGGTCTTCCTTTTTTCGGCTGCACACACAATCGATGAAGTTGGCCCAGTTGTTGCCGGAACCCTTGGCGTGGGGTCCGGGTTCCTGTTCCTCACCCAGCCACGTCTTATAGGAGTCGTAGCCGTCCATCGCCAGATATCCTTTCGAGCCATAGAAGATGTTGCCGATGGTGTTCTTGGGCTGAACCTTTCTTTCACCGGACTTGTTAACGTTGCCCAAGGCAATGGGAATCGCGCCTCCGCCAAAACCGGGAGAGCCGATGTCCGCCTCGTGATTGGTAATCCAGTGTCGCACCTCGAACTCCAGCATTTTGCGCTTGCCGTCGGGCAGATCGAACTGGAAGGCGCAGTTGAGTGTATTCGGAGTCTGCTGGTCGTCGTCGAACATGAAGTGGCCGCCGATGGCCGACGCTTTGGTGGGAAATTTCACTCCCAGTCCCCAGCGCGCCACGTCTACCTCGTGGATTCCCTGGTTGCCGATGTCCCCGTTGCCCGTGTCCCAGATCCAGTGCCAGTTGTAGTGGAAGCGGTTGGGGGTGAAAGGCTTCATAGGGGCCGGACCCGTCCATAGATCGTAGTTCACACCCGCCGGCACCGGCTCTTCCTTTGAGCGGCCAATGGTGTTCCGCCACTTGTAGCAGAGGCCGCGCGAGAGGTAGACCTCGCCGATCAGTCCATTCTGCAACTGCCGGATGCCTTCCTGAATGGACTTGCCGGAGCGGCTATTGGTGCCATGCTGCACTATACGATCGTATTTGTTGGCAGCCCGAACCAGTTGGCGGCCCTCCCACCAGTTGTGCGAGCACGGCTTCTCAACGTAGACGTCCTTACCCGCCTGGCACCCCCAGATCGCCATCAGCGAGTGCCAGTGATTAGGTGTAGCAATGGAGATGGCGTCGATGGACTTGTCGTCCAGGAGCTTGCGGATGTCGACGTACGTGGTGGGCTTCGGCAGGCCCATCTTTTCCATCTGCCCGAGACGCTGGTTCAAAACCTGCTCATCCACATCACACAAGGCGACAATAGCGGCCGTGTTTATCTTCGAATACTCCTCGACGTGGGAAAAACCCTGCCCGTGTAACCCGATGATCGCCACGTGCACCCGGTCGTTGGCGCCGAAGACGCGTTCAGGTTGAGTGATGAAGCTGATGCTACTCCAGGCGGCCAGACCTGCGCTGGTTCTCGCTCCTGCCCTCAAGAATTCGCGGCGGCTGACTTCCGATTCTTTAGACATAATACCTCCTCTCGTTTGCAGCAATTATACCGCATTGGCAGTCGAAGGCGGTCAGCCGCTTCTGGCTTGCGATTGCGTCACACCTTCGGCAAAACCCTACGATAGCGCTCCGAGAAAGTGAAAACACTTTCCCACAAAGTGACCTATCTTTTCCTTCGGAGTCCCGGTGTTATTTACTGATGAGTTGTTACGGGACGTACGCTAAGTACCTGCTGCTTCAATAAATCCTGAAAGATGCCCGGTTTGGTATCCCAACTGCTCTTCGTGAGTGCGGGCGAACTTTGGGGGTTCGTTACCTCAGTGTGGGATGTCCGACTGGTGACCACCGCACGAGCAAAAAGCACCCACGGGAGTTAAGATAACCATGCGTCTGAAGAAACTTGCTTTAACCTGTACTGCGGCGTTGTTCCTGGCAGTAACTGCGGCCTGGGCGGGTGACATCGACTTCGATTGCTCACTGAACCCAGCCGACGCCTGCACAGGGACCATCACGAAGTCGGGCTCAAACTTCAGCACAAGCGGCATCAATGTCTACAACGACAGCGGGCCGTACAGCTCCACAGTTCCGTTTACGCTGGCTTTCAATACTGCAACTGGAAGCGTCAGCATCGACGGAACGGGCATTTATGCCGGGCAAGACCTTCTTGGCGACATCAACAGCTTCAGTGTAACCGCCGGCAAGTCGACCACTGACCTATCGTTTACCGCCACGTGGCCTACGTTGCCGCCGCTCGTGCAAACGTTCCTCGGCAGCAGCGCCGGAATCGACTCCGGATTTGTGATCACCTCATCGGTGGTGACGTCAACGAAACCTGGGGAGGCGGCGAGCGGGGATATACTTATCACACCCACCCCGGAACCGGGCTCACTGGCACTGTTTGGTTCCGGACTTCTGGCCATCGGCGGCGCCCTGCGTCGCAAGCTGCGCCGGAAGTAAGGCTCGAAATGCGTTCCAGGCGAGAAACTCCGCTGAGTCGGATTCACCTTGGCCAGCCGGAAGTCTCGCTGGTTTCTTGTTCTTCTGCTCGGCTAAAGCCAGCCTCTATGTAACGCCCCGTGGTTTGAACTGCCGCGGGGCGTTTCTATTTCTCGCCAGCGCGTACTTGAAGGCCTCCGAGACGTTGGGGATCTGCGAGCCCAGGTACATCAACGCCGCATTGTCTGTGAAAGCCGTCAGGCCGGCTGTGCCCAGAAACAGCGGCAGCGGGTGCCGGTTGCGGATCAAAGGCGCCAGCCACCACGACTGCAATCCACCGAGCACAACCAAGCCGGCAATAGCAGTCCGCCCACCAACCGAAGACGATTTCCACCTCCCCAAGGAGGTGGAACTGGTTTGCAGCAAACGAGTCCTCACTGAAGAGCCCGGCATAGTGCTGGAACTTCTTAATGAAGAATGTATGCAGCTCTGCCAGGGCGAACAGCAGAGCCGCGAGGATCTCAATGGAGTTGGGCTTCATTCAGGTTCCATTCACAACAGGTAACTGCCGGCTTCAGAAACTGCATTAATTGGTTTACCGGGCCGGCCGTCAAGCGTATCACTGCCGAGCTCGAGCTAGCCTTGTCGCACCGCGCAGCCGTCCGTTGTATTCTGAAAAGACCATGCCCGACTCGACGCTGGAACGCGAAAGACCTGTCGCCGGCCCCAGCCTTACGATTCAGGCCGGTGAGGCTGTCATCACCTCCGCCTGGGTACCACTGCGGCAGAAACTGTTCCGTACCCTGTGGATTGCAGCAGTCGCCTCCAATGTCGGCACCTGGATGCACGAGGTCGGCGCGAGCTGGCTCATGACCCAACTGGCGCCTTCGCCCTTGACGGTGTCGCTGATTCAGACGGCGGAGGCTCTGCCGGTCTTTCTCCTGGCACTGGCTGCCGGAGCACTGGCCGATGTCGTGGACCGCCGGCGCCTGCTCATCTTCAGCCAAAGCTGGATGCTGGCTGCGGCTGCTGGACTCGGCTTTCTGACCGTCCTACGCCTGACTACGCCTCATCTCCTTCTGGCCTTCACTTTCCTCCTCAGTTTCGGCGCTGCCCTGAACGGACCAGCGTGGCAGGCGATTGTCCCCGAACTGGTCCCGCGTACGGAGCTGCCGGCGGCCGTTTCGCTCAACTCCGTCGGCTTCAACGTAGCGCGAGCGGCTGGTCCCGCACTGGGCGGGCTGGTGGTGGCCGCAGCCGGCTCGGGGGCTGTCTTCCTGCTTAATGCGGTCTCGTTCTTGGGGGTCATTGTGGTGCTATACCACTGGCACCGTACGCCGGGCAAAAGCGCACTGCCGGCGGAGCGGGTAATCGGAGCCATGCGCAGCGGGCTTCGCTACGTGATACACGCTCCGCCCATCCACTCCGTCTTGATCCGCGTATCTCTGTTTATGCTGGGTGCAAGCGCCTTGTGGAGCCTGGTGCCCCTCTTTGCCAGGCAGAACTTGGGACGGGGCGCTGCGGGCTACGGCGTCCTGCTGGGCTTTTTCGGGGCGGGCGCAGTGATCGGCGGATCCTTTCTGCCACGCGTGCAATTGGAACTTGGCAGCCAGCGGTTACTGGGCGCAGCCACCATCCTCTTTGCGAGCGGCCTAGCGCTGATGGCGCTGTGGCGCCGCTTCCCCGTGGGCTGCGCAGCGATGTTCGCCGCCGGGTTCGCCTGGACCAGCGAACTTTCCACTTTTAATACCAGCATTCAACTCAACACCCCGGCTTGGGTGCGTGGCCGTGCCCTCGCGGTCTATCAACTCGCCTATTTCGCAGGGCTGGGCGCGTACAGTGCGCTGTGGGGTACCGTAGCATCGCATGTGGGTGTCGCTCGCGCGCTACTCCTCGCCGCCCTGACGCTCGGCCTAAGCCTTGCGGTGGCGGCTCGTTTCCAGGTGGGCTTGGGCGAAGGGCTCGACCTCGCACCCTCGTCTCGACCCGGGCCAGTGGTAACGAACGAGCCGGACGTGGAGCGCGGGCCCGTGCTGGTTACGGTCGAGTATCGGATAGATCCGCGGCGCGCCCCAGAGTTCACCGTAGCCATGCTCGAGCTCGGTCGCGTACGCCGGCGGGACGGCGCCATGCGCTGGGGACTCTTCGAGGACGTCGCGGCGGCGGGTCGTTACCTGGAGACTTTCGTAGTCGAGTCCTGGGCGGAGCACCTCCGCCAGCACGAGCGATCCACCGTAGCCGACCGCCAAATCTGGGAAAGAGTACGCTCCTTTCACCTCAATGAAAGCCCTCCCGCCGTCTCGCACCTGTTGTACGCCTACCATGAAGAGCATTAACCTTCACGGTTTGTTTCCAATAGGGCGCGTTCTAGTATAGTTAGTTAGGTCGGCATCGTGGCCCGACCAATGCGCCTCATGCATAAAAACATCTTATGCGCGCGATAAGGAAAGTTTTCTTGCAACCCTTGGTCGAGGTCTATAGTCTAATGTAACGATGACAGGGTACGTCCAACGCGGCATGAATATCTGTTGTTGTTGTCAGCGCATGCCGACGTGTGGAGGAGAGACGTAAGCTAAGAGAAAACGACCTAATCCCAACCCACTGTCGGTCAAAAGAACCGACAGTGGGTTTTTTGTTTTTGGAGCGCTTATGTTGACCGCCGAGGTGGACTCAAGGCACACACGAGAAGCAATCGAAGAGGAAATCCGCATCTTCGAAGAGCGTAGCCTGAAACTTCGTCGAGGTGAGATCACCGACGATCAGTTCCGACCTTTTCGCTTGAAGCACGGCATTTACGGACAGCGTCAACCGGGTTTCCAGATGGTGCGCGTGAAGGTTCCTTCCGGCGTGCTGAGTGCGGAGCAACTTCGCGTTCTCGCCCGCATTGCCGATGACTACTCAACCGCGCGGGGCCATGTGACCACACGTGAAAACTGCCAGTTCCATTTCGTGAAGCTGGAGAACGTTCCCACCATCATGCGATTGCTGGCCGATGCCGGCCTGACCACGCGTGAAGCCTGCGGCAATACGGTGCGCAACGTGACTTCCTGCCCGCTCGCTGGTATATGTCCCACGGAGGCGTTCGACGTCACTCCACACGCTCTAGGCACCACACGCTTCTTCCTCCGCCATCCCGAGTTCCATGACCTGCCCCGCAAGTTCAAGATTGCCTTCTCCGGCTGCGAAGAGGATGGCAACTGCGCCGTAGCGGGAATCCACGATGTCGGGCTTATCGCTCGCACCCGCGGTTGGAACGGCAGGGGCCGTCGCGGCTTCAAGGTGTTGGTGGGGGGAGGCCTCGGTAGTCTGCCCACAGAAGCCGCAACGCTCACCGAATTCCTGCCGGAGGAGGAGCTGATTCCGACGGTTGAAGCCATCCTGCGAGTCTTTAGTGAGTACGGAAACCGCAAGAATAAGTACAAGGCGCGAATGAAATTCGTGCTACGGGAAAAGGGGATTGAAGAATTCCGCCGGCTGGTAGCGGAGAAGCGCAAGCAGATAACAACGCCTGCCGAGACCTTCTTTCTCCCCACTCCGGTTCGGGCGCCCCTGGTGACGCTTGACACCTTCCAGTCCGGTGGCGGAGCGTCGGCGGAATACCAACGCTGGGCGCAGCACAATCTTCAGCCTCAGCGCCAGCCGGGCTATGGTGTGGTCTGGATCAAGTTGCCGGCGGGTACTGTTTTCAGCCATCAGCTCCGCGGTCTGGCCAACCTGCTCCAATCGAACGGTCTCAGTGCCGTGCGCATCTCCGTCTCTCAGGACCTCGTCATTCCGTGGACCCCGATCCCCAAGGCCAGGGCAGTTTTCCGGGACCTTTCGGCACTCGATCTGGCAACCCCTGGGGCGCGTACCATTGCTGACGTCACGGGTTGTCCTGGGGCCACCACTTGCAACCTTGGCATCACGCGGTCGTTGACGTTAGCGGATGTGCTAGCCAAAGAATTCGAAGACGAGACCGATCCTGAGGTGCTGAAGGTCCGCATCAAGATTAGCGGCTGCCCCAATTCATGCGGGCAGCATCACATCGCCGACATCGGACTTTACGGTAACGCCCGCAAGATTGGTGAGCGGCAGGCGCCCTACTATCAACTCATGCTGGGCGGGGAAGTCTCGGCGAATGGTGTGCGCTTTGCGCGCCAGGTCGTTCCGGTAGCCGCAAAGCGCATCCCTGAAGCGTTGCGCGCGCTCCTGCAGTTCTACCGGCAGGACCGCGATCCTTACGAGTCCTTCCGGAGTTGGGTGCAGCGGATCTCGGACGAGGAAGTAACTCGTTGCCTTGCACCCTTCATCGATACCTCAACCGAAGTGGGAGATCTCTTCATCGACTGGGGCGACCGGGAGACCTATTCGTTGAAGCTCGGTCGGGGTGAGTGCGCCACCTAATGTGGTCCCTCGCCCGTGGTTCTTGGTCCTTGGCAGAGACATAAGCACTGACTACAAGGGGCAAAGGACCCGGGACGCAGGACGAAGGACAAAAGAAATGAGTCTGTTTCCGGTGTTTCTGAAGCTGACTGGCCGCGCCTGTCTGGTGGTGGGCGCCGGCTCCGTGGGAGAAGGTAAGATCCGCTCCTTGCTTCCCACGGGCGCCAGTCTTCGCGTGGTCGCGCATCACGCCACTCCGGTGGTGGTGAAGTGGGCGGAATCGGGCCGCATCGTCTGGGCGGCGCGCGGCTTCACTCCAGTGGATTTGGAAGGCGTGTTCCTGGTTATTGCGGCCACGTCGTCAGTCGAGGTTAACGACCTTGTTTTCCACGAGGCGCAGCAGCGTGGTGTGCTTTGCAACGTGGTGGATGACCCCGTGCGCTGCGATTTCTATTATCCAGCCGTGGTTCGACGAGGAAGCTTGCAGATTGCGATCTCCACCGGAGGGCGAAGTCCGGCTCTCGCCCAGCGGTTGAGGCTTCAACTGGAGAACCAGTTTGGCCCTGAGTACGCTGTCTGGGTTGAGCATCTGGGCGAGGAAAGGAAACAGCTACTTGCCCAGGAGATGGATCACGATCATCGACGGTCCCTGCTGCACACGCAAGCGGGGCGGGCGGCGTTCGAACGTTTTGTGTGCGAGCTGCGACTGGAAACGCGCAGGGAGGACTTGCTGTGATGGGCAAGGTTTACCTGATCGGGGCAGGGCCCGGCGATCCGGAGCTATTGACCCGCAAGGCGTGGCGGCTATTACAGGCCGCCGACGTTATCCTCCATGATGATCTGGTCTCGCCGGACATCCTGGCGTTGGCTCCCCTTTACGCACAGGTGTTCAACGTAGGCAAACGTTGCGGACAAAAGCGCATCACTCAACGAGAAATCAACTTCCTGATGGTGTCTTCTGCGCAATCCGGGCTCGCCGTGGTGCGTCTCAAGAGTGGCGATCCTCACGTATTCGCCCGCTTGGGCGAGGAAACCGAAGCCCTCCGGTCGGCGGGAATCGACTTCGAGATTGTCCCCGGCGTCACCGCTGCTTGTGCCGCCGCTGCCTCTGCAGGTATTCCTCTGACTGACCGCCGGTTGGCGTCTGACCTGATCTTCCTCACCGGCCGCCGGGCGTCCGATAGGTCGCCGGGGCAAGGGTGGGGGAGATTGTCAGCCCGTGCTACCGTAGTGGTCTACATGCCTGGCAACTACCAGGAGCTTACCGAGCAACTTTGCCAGGCCGGGTTAGGTCCCGACACGCCGTGTTTGATTGTCGCCTCGGCCTCATGCCCTGAGCAGCAACGGCATTTAACAACGATTGAGCATCTCTCTCAAACATCGTTGAGGCTTGCACCCTCGGTGCTGATCATAGGTGCTGTGGCCGCTCTCGCAAGGCGTCCGTCGGAGGAGCTTGAAGAGGAAACGTGTGGGGCTTTGGCCTGTGCGGGCGACAATTCATGAAAGGACTTGTGCAACACCTTGCGCTCTGTATGTCTGAATAAATTTTGAGCAGCCTGCTCAACTCTGAGGTATTCTATGCCCATTAGCGCTGTCGAAATCGTTCCACAAGCCGAGAGACTGGCTGAGTCCTCTCCCCAGGAAGTCCTGGCTTTTGCCATCGAGGCCTACTCTCCCAACATCGCCGTGTCTTTCAGCGGGGCTGAGGATGTGGTCCTGATCGATATGGCTGTCAAGTTGAACGAACGAGTCCGAGTCTTCACCCTCGATACGGGGCGGCTGCACGCGGAAACGTATCAATTCCTCGAACAGGTACGCGAACGTTACCAAGTTGACCTTGAGGTACTATTTCCGCGTCCTGCTGCCGTAGAGCGCCTGGTGAGAGAGAAAGGTTTCTTTAGTTTCTATCGCGATGGGCATGCCGAATGCTGCCGGGTTCGCAAGGTCGAGCCGCTCGAGCGGGTGCTCGCTCCCCTGGAAGCTTGGGTCACAGGGCAGCGTCGTGACCAGAGTCCCGGGACTCGAGCTCACGTGCCAGTCGTTCAGCTGGACCCGGCGTTCAGTCGCCCGGACCGGCCTCTAATCAAGTTTAACCCCCTGGCTAACTGGACGTCGCGTCAGGTCTGGGCATACATCACTGATAACGGTGTCCCTTACAATCCCCTGCACGAGCGAGGCTACCTTTCCATTGGTTGCGAGCCCTGCACGCGGCCGGTAAGCCCCGGCCAGCACGAACGCGAGGGGCGTTGGTGGTGGGAGGAGGCAACCAAGAAGGAATGCGGCCTTCATACGGGAGCGTTGCCGCCCCAGACGCCCGCACCTAAACCTTAAATGTCTCTTCTTGCCTCGCGGAAAGCCGATATGAAGTCCCCCTTTTTCGCTCCGCTTGACTCTCCGCGCGGTTCAAAACGAATAGCCAATCGAGACCCGGTCGCTTCCGCCAGGCGCTCCAGCGTCCGCATCGACGGGTGCCAGCGCCCGCTTTCGAGGCGGGCGACAACAACCGGCGTCGTACCCATCTTCCGGGCCAGCTCCTCTTGCGTAAGTCCGGCACGGTTCCGCACATCCATCATGACTGAAGCCAGGACAAACTCTTCCTCAAGCGCCTCATATGCCTTCCGGTACCCGGGTTTAGTCATCCACTTATTGTGCAGGTCAGATATGCGTGCCATTGCCCCTGCGCCTCCGTCGCAGAAACGTTCCGCGTCAGGTAAAGCCACGTCAGTCTGGCGCTCTCTTCGCGAATAGTCGCACGATCACCACGCGCTCGGGTGCGGCGGTGACATAAGGCGCCCGCGAAATTCCGCTGCGGCCTTTCAGCCGGATCTCCCACAGACGCCCTGCCACATGTTTGACATGCGGCTCGCCTACATGATCCGGACCCTTTTCCTCAATCAGTTTTGCAATGTGCGCGAGCCTCGCCCGCATGTCTTCAGGCAAGGCCTCGATCTTCGCGTCAACGCTTTCATTCAGGGTTTCGACCGTCCAGCCCATAGCTAAAAACATACCGAAAACGGTATGATTTAGGAAGGCCCTACTCCAGCGTCGGTTCAACTGTAAGATAGCACTCGCAAGAAGCTGGCCTGAAGCCTTTGGCCATCGATTGCTCGGCGAGCCGGGCGGGCCGCCAGAAATCGTTGTTGACAAATGGCGAATAAAAAGCGAAACTAGGGGAGTTAACGTTTCGAGAGATTCCGGTGCAAACCGCCACGACCACTTCCGGGCAGGGCAGGGGGCTGGTTGGCATCGCGCGCTTGGCGGCCGCGAGCCCACAAGTTCGCGAGCGGGCCCAAGTCGAGTTTTTTGCCCTCCCGGCGCGCTCCACGCTCAACCGCGAGTCCAGCGGCCGCATGCCCTTCGTCTGGACCATCAACCCCTACCGAGGGTGCGAGTTTGGTTGCAAGTACTGCTATGCCCGCTATACGCACGAGTTTATGGAAATGTGGGACGGCGCGGACTTTGAGCGGAAGATCTTCGCCAAGGTGGCCGCGCCAGAGCTTCTGCGGACCGAGCTCCGCGCCGCCAAGGACAAGGGATTGCCTATTGCGCTGGGTACCGCGACCGATCCTTATCAGCCGGCCGAGACGCAGTTTGGGATCACCCGCCGTATTCTCGAAGTATTCGCGGATTTCCAGGGCCTCGCTGTTTCCATCACCACCAAGTCCGTTCTTATTCTCCGTGATCTCGACCTTCTGACAAAGATCGCCGAGAAGCATCGTTTCAGTGTGCACATCACCATCACGACCCTGGACGCCCGTCTGGCGCGCTTGCTCGAGCCCAAGGCGCCCCCGCCCGCTAAGCGCCTCGAGGCTGTGACAGAACTGGTCTCAGCGGGAGTACGAGTCGGTGTGAACGTGATGCCTATTCTGCCGGCGCTGACGGACGCGAAGGATGACCTTGAGGAACTGGCGCACCGCTCGGCGTTGGCAGGAGCGAAATTCCTTTACGGCAACGTCCTGTTCCTCATGCCCTCGGCGATGAAGCAGTTTATGCCTTTCCTGGAGCGTGAGTTTCCGCATCTGGTCGAGCGCTATCGCCGTCTTTACACCCGCTCGGCCTACTTGCGGGGAGAATACCAGGAGCAGATGGTAAAGCTCATATCGGAGTTCCGTACCCGCTACGGCCTCGACGGCGACCGCGGCGAGGTCCCTCCTGCTGCTCGCCATCCGCAAATGATCCTACAGTTCGAGTGATCGTCATCTCGTTGCTGTACCCTGCCGGGTGTTTCGAAATTCTTGATGTCAGTCACGTTGTGATAGACTTTGACCGGAGACGGATGTGATCCGCACAGTGGACCAGCTGAAACAGGCGGAGCGGGACCTGGGGTTTGGAGAAACGGGAGCGGCGGCCGGCTATCATGAAGGGGCGGCATTCTATGAGTACTTCAATGCGAAAAGTAGCGGAGAGTTGTTAGGCTATGTCCGAGCAATCCTGGACTGGTGCCGAAGTCTTTCCGAGAGCGAATTCGAGAAACGGTCTCAGGATCCCTCCGGTTTCCTCGCTGGTAATCTCCTTTCGGAGATCGTACTGTAAGAATTGACTTGCTTCCGGCAGCGGAGTCGATTCGTCTTATACCCCGGTTAAAGTGACGCTTCAGCCGGATAGGTGATGCGTGTTCCTTCAGCTCGAGCGAAGGGCGTTAGCCTGTGCTCGTGGCGCCGTGTGGGGGTCGTGATGTGCTCCACGCAAACACCCCGCACCAACAGCGCGTCGGCAATGAGAGAACGATGACACCGCCAGGGAACTGCTTCGGCGCACATCACGGCGACTGGCGCACGTGAAGCGAGCTTTATCAGTTTGGCGAGCCCGGCAGCGAACTCAGGAGTTTGCATGTAGTCGGCAAACCCACGAAACGACGCATTGCGCCAGCCGGTGTTCACTGAGTCGGGACGGGGGTGGCGAAGGCCGCCGAGCTCCTTTAGATGGGTGTAGCGAATCTTGGCCTGGCTCAGGTTGTTCGGCAGCGTCTCGCCATTGAACTGGGGGTTGCGCCGGGACCGAGGCACCGTCCGCACGTCGATAACGCGCTTCACGCCGTGCGCTTGCAGGAGCTGAATGAAGCTCTCGAGCGCGCGCGTCGAGTGTCCGACGGTCAGGACCACAGGGACCTTGTCAGGGCTCTGCTTGTTCGGCGCTGATGGCGTCCTCGATGCCTCGGCTGGCACCTCGACCTTACTCATTACACGCATGTTCCTCGAGCGTCGCCAGGTTCAGCGACCCCTCTGTACGAACACGGTGGGCACGGCCACACCCATGACGCAAATCACCCTCCTAACCCCGGTCGTCACGTCGCCCAATTGATGGGTGGTTCAAGAATGGAAACTTCAGGAGGCCGCTGAACCGCGAGGGCGGCGGAGGGCTGCGGTAAGTCGCGAGCCTTGGCGGAGTCGTCTAACTGGGCTGTTAGAGCCGAATCCCCGTTCGATTCAATAGCTCCGCCGCCGCACATAATATTGCCTAACCTTCAGCGGAATGCAGTGAGCTGGGTCACGTACATCCTGTGATTGTTGCGACATTACACTTGTCCGAGGTTGGCGGTCACTTGTAATTGTAAGCGAGAGTTTTCAAGCGACTCCCCCCAGCGGTTAGCCCCGCAGGGCCGAAGCCGGCGCGATCGGTTTCACCTAACTGCGAGGCTTGCATTCACGGCTCTCGACTCCGGCGCCGCTCACTTGCTGAGCAACTCGCGCACCACTACGCTCAAAACAGTCAGGATGAGGGAAGCCAGGAAAGCTGTCCCGAATCCCGCCACCTCGAAGCCAGGCACGAACCATGCCGACAGTTCCAGCATGAGGGCGTTGATCACCAGCAAAAACAAGCCCAAGGTGACGATGCTTAAAGGAATGGTCAAGAACTTCAAAAGCAGTCCCAGGGTTCCGTTGACGAACCCGATCACCAGGGCGGCGAACAGTGCCGTCCCAAATCCCCGCACCTTGAATCCCGGAATGAGGCGTGCCACCAAGAGCAAGCACAGAGCGCTCAAAACCCAATGCACGAGCAGTTTGGTCATCGAACCTCCTCGGTATTCTTAGAAAAAAGTCGCGCCCTCGAACAGGAAGATGGTTGAAGGCGCACGCCTGCTTCGCCTTCTTCACCGGGTGGGGGGGGCGGGAATCTGCACAATCACCCGGCAGGGAGCGTGGTGACTCACGTACTGGACGGTCGAACCGAGCAGAATCTCACCCAGGCCATGACGCCCGTGGTAGCCCATCACCAATAGCTCCGCGTTGCGGTCTTTGGCCTCGCCCACGATGGCCTCGCCCGCGTGCCGGGCCCGCACAAGCTGGGCGGCCATCTCCCGGGAGCAAGCTCCGCTCGCCACTTCGCGGGCACGGGAAAGGACATGCTTGCCCGGCTCGTCGAGAACCTCGGCGTCGGCGTCCAGCGGTAATCCGGGAGTGACCTCGACCACGTGCAGGGCCACCAGTTCCGCGTCCATGCCGGTGGTGATCTGGCAGGCCAGCTTGACCAGGCCATCAACAGATTCCGAGTCACGCAGGGCGACAATTACGGTGGGCTTGCTCATGATTCCTCCTCAAAGCTTGGTCTGGGGCGGCCCTTTTACCCGCCGAGGTAGGGGCACCCGGGTGCCCTCCTTGTTTGCCCTTCTGTAGTTTCTTGCGCCCGAAGGGCACCCACAAGGGGTGCCCCTACCTCGGCTGCGGCCTTCAAATAATTGCGCGGGACACGGCTCTAGAGAAATGATAGCAGGTCCGCCAAGCCGGATTCTATACGGACGGCCGACAGAGAGCAACTTCGTTGAGGGTCCCATTACGGTCATCGCATAAAGGCGTTCGACGCCCGCCCGCGATCGGCGATACAGCCTTGTTACCGGCTGAAAAGGCGCAGGGCGAGCCTACAGTTCATATTTCACATTCCCCTTGCACTTCGACACGAGGGAGGTATAGGATAGTTCTTGTAGAAGCGAAAGGGGGATATCATGGTGAACCAGCGGCTCGATCTGCCGCAGGGGACGCTCGACCTGTTGATTCTCAAGACCCTGGCTCTCGAACCCCAACACGGGTGGGCTATTTCCGAGCGAATTCAGCAGATTTCGAGCGACGTGTTGCGTATCCAGCAGGGGTCGCTCTACCCTGCCCTCCACCGATTGGAGCGCCGCGGCTGGATCAAGGCGAAATGGGGAATCTCGGAGAACAACCGCCGCGCCAAGTATTACGAGCTAACAAGAAGTGGGCGAAAGCAACTTGAGGCGGAAGAAGGCGCGTGGCGAAAACTGACGGCTGCGGTTGGACAGGTGTTGGAAACTGCGTAAGGGCGCGAGGAATTGTCGATTTTCGATCGACGAGTGCCTTGAAGAATCAGGCCTGCCCGTCGAACAGGCAGAACGGCGAGCGAGACTGGAATTCGGTGGCTTTGACCAGGTGAAGGAAGCGTGCCGCGACGCTCGAGGAGTGAACTTCATTGAGAACCTCTTCCAGGACGTCCGCTACGGCGCCC
>DATJKY010000473.1:0-10344 GCA_035490955.1 Terriglobia bacterium
CTGGGCAATCGGCTTAGGTTGCCGAAAGGCTGGAAATACCAAGTGCACAACCCAGATAGCAACCTGGAGATGAAGAGCGGCGGCAAGGCGTACGTGGTTCAGGACGATTTAAAAAACACTTACCAGCGGATGAACTAGTTACCCACGTGGTTGTGAATGGGATGACGACCATCGCATCTGCTAGGGCGATGGCGCGATTCATGACTGGCGACAATATTGGCGGAAAGATGCCGATTCGTTGCCGGATGGCCTAAGGAGGAGCCATGATACAGCTATCGAGACTCACGCTCACCCCTTGTAGTGGCGCTGGCTGCGTTCGCCTTCCTCCGAAACAGCGGCGCCGAACCCGCCAGAGCGCCTGCGCCCACAAGCACAGTAAGGGCTGAAGCCGGCCAACCCCCGAACATCCTTTTCTTCATCATGGACGATGTGGGCATCGATCAGATGCAAATCTTCGGTTATGGCGGGGACACACCGCCCCGGACGCCTAACATCCACACCGTGGCGCGAGCCGGCAAGGCGAAGCCCGGGATCAAGACTTGAACCGCAATACCTCGCGTAGTTTCGGCGAACGATGAAAAGCGAATTACCGAGTAGAAGGATGGAATGACGAAACGGAAGTCATTGATGGCCTTTGGGGCAATTGCGACCTTATTGAGCGCTATCGCCGCTGAGGCGCAATGGGTGATGGTGGCTCGGGCAGTGTCAGGACGTATCCAGCAAATGACCAACAAACCTTCGAATGGAGCCGGCTACGATGTGGCCACAGTTATACTCGACGCCGATACTGACAAGGTTTACGAAACGGCAATGAACTCGTTACAGAGTCACGCTGAGATTACCATCACCGACAAAAATGCAAGAAACGAGAAGTGAAGTTCGCCAAAAGCGGACAAGTTGGGAGCCTGCAAGCTATTCCGCTCGGCGACAAGTTGACCCAACTGGTGATTGCGTCCAACCTGACCGAGGCACAGCCCAGTCCCACGCCGCTCGTGGTTCACGGCGTGCTCAAGGTCTGCACCGACATGCATGCGAGCTGCACCTTGGAGCAAGACTAGGCGGCCGGCTTCTATTTGATCCTGAGGGTCTACGTGCCCGGGCCTGAGTTCAGTTAGACCCAAAGCCCGGATGCCGCCATCGATCAAGCGGGTGCAAGCAACGGGTTAGCTGGCACCCGCTCGTCACTAAGTCGTTTGTCTCCATTGAGGGTAGCGCAGAGTTCCCCCTTTTGAGAAACTCTTTAGCTCTTTTCTTGAGGGAGGAGCCGCGGGAGCTTGAAAGCAAAACTCCGCGGAAGGGGTGACCTGTGAAAAAAATGGCTACGAGGAGACAAGATATGTATAAAGTGATAGGGCTATTGGGGTTTGTCTTTCTGCCGGTTGTTGGCGGCTCCATTGAGCGCTCGCCTGCGGTCGAGCAAGCCTCAGCCGAAGTTCTAACCGTCGATCAGGCGGTGCAAATTGCCTTGGAAAACAATCGCGCGGTTAAGATCGCTTCCCTTAGCGTCGACAGCTCGAAAGAGAAACTTGCTGCCGAGAAGACCCATAGGCTGCCCGCGTTCAACACGTACATCCTGGGCTCGCAAGTGCTGGCGCCTTTTAGCTTCACGGTGGCGGCGGGCCAGTTTGGCACCTACAAGGGCATTGGTCCTATTCCGGCAATGAACACGCCCATAACGACTCCGAGCCAGCCCACGGCCTATGTCTTTGCCACGGCGTCGCAGCCGTTGCTCACACTGTACAAGATCAACCTTCACATACATGGGCAGGAATTGTCAGTCGAGCAGAATGTCCAGAAGGCGCGGGAGGAGCGAATCTCAATTGTCGACGACGTGCGGCAGGCGTACTACTCCGTCGTCGAGATTCAGAACGCCATTGAAGCCACCGAGGCCAGTATCAAACAGTATGAAGAACTGGACCGCATCTCCATCCAGTACGTGGCGGAGAAAGTGGTGCTCAAGTCTGAGGGTCTGGAAGTTGAGGCCAAGCTTGCCGAGTCGAAGTACAAGCTGCTTCAATATGAGGACAAGCTTCAATCAGCGAAGGAAACGCTCAACAACCTAATGGGGCGCGACATCAACACTCAGTTTCGCGCCGTAAACGCCACGGAGTTGTCGGCAGTCGAGCAAGACCTGCCGGCCGCGCAGGCCAAAGCACTGGCGCAGCATCCCAAGGTTAAGGAGGCGGAGATCACGGTAAAGCAGGCTGAGAATGCGAAGCAATTCGCGAAGTCCCAATATGTGCCGGATTTGGGTGTCTCCTTCCACTACCTCTCTCCCTTTGGGGTAAACTTTGTTCCGACCAACGTGATGACACTGGGCTTTGAGTTCAGCTGGGAGCCGTTTGAGTGGGGACGGCGGAAGCATGAGGTAAACGAGAAAACGATCAACGTGGAACAGAGCAAGCTGGGCCTGGACGATACCAAATCCCAAATCCTGATCAACGTCGACAACCAGTTTCGCGCCTTGCAGGAAGCGCGCGTCGCGGTGGCCGTAGCTACCGCCAAGCAGGAGTCCTCGCGGGAGAAGTTGCGCGAGGTCACGTATCAATACCAGAAGCAGACGGCGCTCTTGCGTGACGCGCTCCAACAGCAGGCCGCGGTTGAAACCGCCAATGCCGACTATAATGAAGCGCTGGCCAGCTTCTGGACGGCCGAAGCCAATTTTCACAAAGCGATCGGCGAGGAGTGATGGAAAATTGTGCATGTGCGGCGGTCAGTGTATCAGGGGACGGCTTCAGCCGTGCCGTTCGTGGGCACTTGATTGCCGCGGCTTTAGCCGCTGAGGGCTCACAGGGGCTAAAGCCCACTCCCTCTTCCCCGCCGATGCAGCACGGCTGAAGCCGTGCCCTGATACAGTGCGCAGAAATTTAGACGCTCTGTATTCATCT
Organism: Terriglobia bacterium; assembly: GCA_035490955.1. GTDB lineage: Bacteria > Acidobacteriota > Terriglobia > UBA7540 > UBA7540 > DATJKY01. The sequence goes on from DATJKY010000473.1 coordinate 2,889, forward strand.
GACCGTCTTCGATCCCTGGCGGTGACCAGCGCCCTCGCGGCCCCCCAGGCGAGCATAAGTGACTTAAATCAGAGGCTGCATGAGAAAATCTTGGCAGCTGAGCAAGGTCCCAGGAACGAGTGCTACGCTTGAGCTGTTGGCGATCATCACAGCCGTGGCTGTGACGCTCGCCGGTTGCGTCAAAGCGACTTCAGAGCAGCCGACGCTGGTGCCGGTGCGAGTCACCGAGGTTCAGACGATCGACACAGGTACAGCCAACATCTACTCAGCGAATATCGAGCCTTACCAGCAGGTGGATCTGTCGTTTAAATCAAACGGCTACCTCGCGAGCATCCTTCAGGTACGCGACGCCGGTGGTCACATGCGCAACGTCGATCAGGGCGACTACGTCACCAAGGGCGCCGTGCTCGCCACTGTGCAACAGGATGACTACCAGCAGAAGTTGGAGCAAGCCAAGGCGCAACTGGCGCGCGCTCAGGCGGAAAACGAAAGGGCCAAGTTGTCCTTCGGACGTATCTCGGCCCTGTATGCAGTGGGTGCCGCCACCAAGCCGGACTATGACGACACCAACGCGCAAGTGCAAGCCACGCAGGCGTCGGTCGACAATGGCAAGGCGTCAGTTGCCGAGGCCGAGATAGCGCTGGGATACTGCGAGCTGCGGGCGCCATTCGATGCTTGGGTGCTGAAACGCAATGTCGATGTGGGAACACTCGTGGGACCGGCGACCAATGGCTTCACCCTGGCCGACACACGGTCGGTGAAGGCGGTCTTCGGCGTGCCCGACACGGCGGTGGGTGGCATCAAGCCAGGTAGCCCCGAGAGCGTCACCACCGAAGCTATGCCGGGTGCCTTCTCCGGGCACGTCACCTCCATCTCGGCGGCGGCGGATCCCAAGAGCCGCGTGTACTCGGTGGAAGTCAGGATCGACAATCCAGGCAACCGGCTGAAGAGCGGAATGATCGCTTCCATCTCGATCGGTGGCGGCCGGAAGATCCAGCGCGTGAATGCGGTGCCGCTGACCGCCGTCGTACGGAGCCCTGACAATCCCAATGGCTTTGCGGTGTTTGTGGCGGAGGGCACTGGCGACACCGTGAGGGTGCACACGCAGGACGTGAAGCTGGGTGACACGTACGGAAACCTGATCGCCGTGCTGGAGGGAGTGAATCTCAAGGACCGAGTGGTGACCTCGGGGACCAACATGATCAAGAATGGCGATGAGGTGCGAGTCATCCCGTAGCGACCGAGCTCATGGCACATCATCACAAGTCCGACGCGGAGATCATCGCGACCACGCACAACACGGCCCGGTTCTTTACCGAGCACCGGCAGGTGGCACTCATCCTGCTGCTCGCGGCCTTTGCCTGGGGCTGGTTCGGCTATCACCATATGCCAAAGCGCAAGGACCCGAACATCCCCGTCCGCGTCGCAGCCGCCCAATGCCAGTGGCCGGGCGCTACGGCCGAACAGGTGGAGCAGCTCGTTACCCGCCCTATCGAGCAGACGGTGGCGCAGAACTCCACCATCAGGCCCCCAAGTCCTTCCGATTTTGGCATCCGCTCGCTGAGCTTCCCGGGGCTTTCTGTCGTCTACGTGCAGCTCAATGACAACGTGGCGGATAAGCAGAAGCAATTCTCCGACATCAATCTGAAGCTTAATCAGTTAAACGCCAAGCTACCGCGCGGCGCCGGGCCCATCCAGTTCAACAGCGACTTCGGCGACACGGCGGCGCTGATGCTCACCGTGGCGAGCCCCATGCCCTCGCGCACGGAGGTGGCCTTGCGCGCCATCGCCATACGGAAATCCATCGAGGCCACGCGAGCCGGGCTGGCGAAGAACGCTCCGCAGCCGCGGGTGAGCGTGGTCTATGCGTTTCCCATGTCGGTTGCCGCCGGCCCGGTGCGCGCCGATTTCGAGAATATTGCCCGTATGGCCAGCCTCAACAAGGCTTTCACCGATCTTCACTTCTTCCAAGGCCCGGGATATGTCGGCCTCGATGCCAGCACGACGTTCGATGATTCCACACTTCGCGCGCGCGGCGAGCAACTGATCCGGCAGACTCTTCACCGCTCCGAGATCCACCCCGACGCCTGGCAGCCGGCGATCATTCGCAATCCTATGGAGACGGAAGCGCGCCTCGCGGAAGTGGCGGGTGCCAAATACTCCTATCGCGATCTCGACGACTACACCGATCTGATTCAGCGCACGCTGCAGGGTGTTCCGGAAACCTCGAAGGTCACGCGCTCCGGCGTGCTGCCGGAGCAGATCTACCTGGATTACTCACAGCAGCGGCTGGCACAATACGGATACGATCCGTCGAAGCTGAAGGACGTGCTCGGCGCGCAAAACATTACATTGCCGGCGGGATCGATTGAGGTCGGGTCCAAAGACGTCACCATCAATCCCTCCGGCCTCTTTCCCGATGCGCAGGCGATCGGCAATGTCATCATTGGCGTCTCCGCTTCCAACAGCCCTGTCTACTTGCGCGACCTGGTGGATATCTCGCGCGCCTATCAGAGCCCGCCCACCTTCCTCAATTACCTCACCTGGCGGGACAGTGAAGGGCGATGGATTCGCAGCCGCGCTGTTACGCTCGGCGTCAACATGCGCGACGGCCAGCAGATCAATGCCTTCGGAGAGCACGTCGAGGAAAAATTAGCGAGCATCAAGCAGTATCTGCCGGACGACCTGGTCATGGTCCACACCTCGGATCAGCCCGTTCAGGTGAAAGAGCAGATCGACCTCTTCATGGACGCGCTCTACGAGGCGATCGCCCTGGTCGTCATCGCTTCCCTCTTGGGCTTTTGGGAGTGGCGCTCGGCGCTGCTGATGGCGCTTTCCATCCCCATCACCCTGGCCATGACGTTTGGATTCATTTATGTGCTCGGCATCGATATCCAGCAAGTGTCGGTGGCTTCATTGATCATTGCTCTGGGATTGCTGGTGGACGACCCCGTAGTCGCAGGCGATTCCATCAAGCGGATGCTCGCCGAAGGGCATCCGCGCATCGTTGCTCCCTGGCTGGGCCCGACCAAGATCGCCACCGCGATCATGTATGCCACCATCACCAACATCGTCGCCTATCTTCCCTTTCTCATGCTCACGGGCACCACGGGCGAATTCATTTATAGCCTTCCGGTGGTCATGACGTGCGCCCTGGTAGGGTCGCGTCTCGCCTCGATGACCTTCATCCCGCTGCTGGGCTACTACATCTTGCGTCCCGACAAGACACCCGAAAAACCCATCGAGGAGCGCCGCACCACCGGATTTACCGGCAAGTACGCCCAGGTAGCGAAATTCGCCATCGAACATCGCTGGAAGGTGACCGTGGCTTCGCTCGCATTCCTGGTGCTCGGTGGTTATCTGTTCCGGCAGCTGAAGACTTCTTTCTTCCCCGACGACGTCCAGTATTGGTCCTACATCGACGTCTGGCTCCCGAACGACGCCAACTTCGAGGCCACCGACCTGGCTGCGCAACAGGTGGAACAGGTGGTGCGTCAACAAGCGGTGGAATGGGGTAAGCAGCATCCCGACAAGAATGGTAATCCCTCGCAGATTCTACGCTACGTCACCACATGGGTAGGTGGGGGTAGTCCCCGATTCTGGTTTTCCCTCTCACCGCAGGCACAGCAGCTCAACTACGCCCAGGTGTTGGTGGAGTTGAACGACAAGGAAGCTACACCGGCCTTCGTCGACCAGGTGCAGCCCATCCTATCCGCATCGGTGCCGGGGGTGCGCGCCGACTACCGGCAGTTGCAGACGAACCCGGTGAACTACCCGGTTGAGATTCGCGTCGCCGGCGAGGCCGACGTGGGCACCGCCGGAAGCGCGCGGGACATTCAAGCCTTGCGGCGCATCGCCTCCGAGGTCATGGACGTGCTCGGATCCGCCCCGGAAGCTTCACGCATCCGCAATGAATGGAACGCGGAGTCGGCCCAGGTCAGCCTGGTCGTTGATCCCGATCGCGCCAACCTGGCGGGAATTACCAACATGGATGTGGCCAATTCGGCCACCAGCGCCATGTCTGGAGTAACTGTCACGTCGCTACAGGACGGCGACAAAAACATTCCGGTGGTGGCCCGCCTGAAAATGGATGAACGCGCGCGGCTCTCCGACATACAGAACCTTTACGTTTACGGGTCGCAGAGCTCGACCAAAATTCCGCTGGTACAGATCTCCGATATGCAAAATCAGATGACGACGGACCGCATCATCCGTATCGACCACTTCCGCTCGATGTCGATCTATGCCTTTCCGGCACCGGGTCATCTGGCGTCGGAGATCACTAGCGTCGCCTTGCCCAAAATAGGGCAACTGCAGAAGACCATCCCTCCGGGCTATCGCTTGCGTGTAGGTGGAGAATACGACAAGCAACAGACTGGATTCCGCAATCTGGCCACGGTGTTAGTAATCTCCATCGCCGCAATTTATCTCGCCTTGCTCTTTCAGTTCAACAACGCGATCAAACCTCTGCTGGTCTTCGCTGCCGCACCCTACGGAGTGGCCGGCGCGGTCATGGCGTTGTGGATTATGAAGACTTCGTTCGGCTTCATGGCCTTCCTGGGAATTGCGAGCCTGATCGGCGTTATCGTCAGCCACGTGATCGTGCTTTTCGACTTCATCGAAGAAATGCACGCCCTGGGTGAACCGTTTGAAGAAGCCGTGATCGACGCCGGCATCATTCGCCTGCGGCCGGTGATGATCACCGTCGGCGCCACTGTGCTGGCACTGTTCCCGCTGGCCATGCACGGGGGTCCACTCTGGCAGCCGCTGTGCTATGCGCAGATCGGCGGTCTCTGCGTGGCGACCTTCATTACGCTGCTGATGGTTCCGGTGCTGTATTCGATCTTTGTGCTCGATCTGAAGGTTCTCACCTGGGCAAAAGGTACCGAAGAGGCTAAGGTTCCAGCCGAATCGCGGCACGCGCCCGCCACCGCCGGTGTGTCTTCCAGTGTAGCTGGAGATTAGGGTTCTTCACAGTTAGGCAGTTGGACCTCCCAACATCGCCTTGATCTTGCCAGAGAACTTGACATCACGCTGAACGATTCCAATCCCTTGGATAATCATCTCTACGGCCGGGTTTACAACGCTGACGGAAGCATTTTCGTACTGCATGACGAACATTCTCGATTTCCAGCTGTCATTCGCGTTCTCACCCCGCTCAAGAAGGGCTTGCCACCTCCTCGTGTAGTCCTCAAGAGAGAGCGTGACAGTGGTCGGAGGCTCTTCTCCATTCCTCGAAAGACGGATACCCTGAAGGGCGGTGCGGCTTCCATTGCCTGAGGCAGTGCTCGCTGTAGGCGCAGTCCCGGAGGAATACGCCGCCCGATTTCGTTGTCAAAGGGTCATTTGATGGGAATCCCGGCGGTCATGCTGTACACCTTGATGTGGGCGGCGTGCTTCGTGTTTTTCGCAATTACGCTCCGTACAGCGGAAACGGCGTCTCCGGCCACAACTATGTGGTGGGCGGTGGTGGGAACGCGAATTTCAGCGTCGAAATAGCCAAGGGTCTCCGACTTGTCTTGGATGGCTTTGCCGACTCGGGCGCCGGACGCTATATCGGCGGCTTGATACCTGACGTCATACGAACGATACGTGTGGGATTGATGGACTCGCCCCTTCAGGGCTAGCTGTGATGGAGGGCCTCTTTTGACCCAGGCGTTGAAAGTGTGAAAAAATCGTTGGTCACCGGCCGATGCGGCTGCGCCCAAAGAGTTTAATCATAAGCCTGCGGTCCGGAAGGGCTGAGCCCTTTCCGCACAGTCCCTGTCGGCCTGTGGGCCGATCCAGTTGTGACCAGAAAGTTTCACGTGGCCTCACGAAGAATCAACAACTTGCGTGAACTTTCTGGAGAGCAGGCGGCAGAGCCGCGATTTTTTCACACCTTCGTTGGCCTGGGCTGGGATAGGCCGCCCCTTTGGGGCTCGAAAATGTAGAAACTCCAGAGCACGGCTGAAGCCGTGGCCTGATAAAGAATACGCAGGAATTTACGACGCTCTGTTATAGTTGAGCTCGCAACGCGGGTGAACGCACGAGTCGCGACCAAGACTAGAGGGGCATGGTCCGCATAGGAGGACGCGTCATGACCGCTGACCAACCAATACCCGACAGGTCACACCTAAGCCGCGCCGTCGAAGTCTCCATTCACATCGGCCTCGTTGCCCTCCTTGTGGCCGCGTGCTTCCTTGTTCTGAGCCCCTTCATCGCCATGGTCGCTTGGGGACTGACCATCGCCATTGCCGGTTACCCCGCGTATTGCAGGTTGCAGAAGCTACTCGGCGGGCGAGGCGGCTTGGCGGCCGTCCTCTTTACCGTTCTGCTTCTCGCCGTCTTGATCGCTCCGATTGTGATGCTCTCTCAAACGCTGGTCGATGGATCCCAGGCTGTCGCAGCCCGCCTTCACAATGGGACCCTGACCATTCCGCCGCCACCGCCGAACATCGCAACCTGGCCTATCATCGGCAGACCCTTGAACGACCTCTGGAGCCTGGCTTCCACCAACCTCTCTGCCGCCCTTGGCCGCTTCGCTCCCCAACTCAAGGGGGCTGCCACCCAGCTACTCTCGGCTGCTGCCGCAGTAGGCCTTGGCGTGCTGCAGTTTGTCATCTCGATTGTGGTGGCGGGATTGCTTCTCGGCCACTCCAGCCAGGGTGCGAAAGCTTCGCGAAAGCTGGCAATTCGTCTTTTCGGCAAAAGGGCCGAGGAGTTTGAAACACTCGCCGGGGCCACCGTTCGCAGCGTTACCACGGGCATCCTGGGTGTGGCGGTAATTCAGTCTCTGTTTGCCGCTCTGGGTTTTCTGGTGGTGCGACTCCCCGGAGCGGGCCTGTGGGCACTGATGTTCCTCGTTGCCGCGGTGCTTCAGGTTGGAGGCCCAGCACTGATTCCCTTCGTGATCTACGTCTTTGCCACTGCGAGTACGGCTAAGGCGGTGGTCTTCTTGATTTGGTGCATCATCGTTGCCCTCATGGACAACGTCCTGAAGCCGCTGCTGCTGGGACGGGGCCTCCCTGTCCCTATCCTCGTCGTTTTCCTGGGCGCGATGGGGGGGTTCGTCGCAATGGGTATCCTTGGCCTCTTCGTCGGCCCCATCATTCTGTCGGTTGGATACAAGCTATTCCTGGCCTGGCTGGACGCAGGCATCGAACCCGCGCCAGGCTCGACCCAAGACTAATGGCATGCGTCACCGAACGGCAATAACTTCACGGTGGGAGGTATTTGCCTCAGTTGCTATAAACACCAGCAACGCTCGACGGGCTGCGGCGAGATTCCGCTGCCTTGCGAGCGGCGTTAGTTAAGTAGAATCAACGACATCGTGGCTTCCATAAAACTGCCCTTTATTTTCAATAACATCGTGGCTCTTATGTGCAGCTTGCTGTTTCTAAACGGCTTAGTCAACGCACCCCGGCACGCGTAGTGGGTCAGTTCGATGCAGAGGCTGCTCTACGCCGCCACTTGG